>NZ_CAXFCL010000235.1:0-40856 GCF_964000955.1 uncultured Abyssibacter sp. | reverse complement strand
TGTCCCAGTCGTCCAGCTTGCCGACGAACAGCAGCTTCGATTCGCTGTGTTCCAGGATGTAGTTGACCGTTTCCGCGTTCAGCGTCGGGTACAGCGGCACGGTGACGTGGCCGGCCATCCAGATCGCCCAGTCGGCCATCATCCAGTGCGCCGAATTCTTGCCCATCAGCGCGATCTGGCTGTGGGGCGGGATGTCCAGTGACTGCAGATGCGCGGCCATGCGTCGCACCTGATCCATGATCTCGGCCCAGGTGTAGTCGACGGATTGTCCGTTGCCGACCGGCTGGGTCAGGTGGACAGCGTCGGGGCGGGTTTTCTCCCAGTGATAAAGGGCCGCCAGCGGCGTGCCGTCAGTCGGTGCAGCGCTCATGTGTCTCCTCGCCGAAGTTTTTGGATTCGCGATCTGTCGTCGTCGGGATGTTTCATCGTGAAAAACCCGCTGTCGCGTCGACACCGAGTCTGCCCCAGTGACAACGGCAATGTCATGTGTTCCGCGCCCGGCGGTTCCCGCGACTCCGGCTGCGAAGGATAGGCGCAGTCGCATTAATTGACAAATGTCATTATGGGTGTAGCGTGGTTCGTGGCGTCATTCAGAGTGAGGGCAGTGAACGATCCTCGCCGGGCGCTCAGGAGGAGACATGCGGAAACTGCCGGGTTTGACAGGATCGGTGCGTCTGGGCGCCCTGATCGGTATTTGTTCCTTGGTGATGTGGGCTGCCGGCTGTGCCGGCGACGTCGAGGGCGGACCGGGCGATGCGCCCGTGCAGGATGTCCCCGACGAGGGAGGCGGTGACTCGCTGGTGCTGCTGGGCAGCAAGCATGGGGGGCACGCCTGGTTCGATTTCTGTGAGGGTCAGCCGGACAGCGCGGCGTTGCCCGGGGACCCGCGGGCGCTGGTGCAGCCCGGCGTCAGTGACGGCAAGGCGGTGCACTTCAACGCCTGGTGGAAGGATTGCCATGTCGATCCCGAACTGGTTGGCGAGCAGCCGCATCCCGAGACCTGCGGAGAGCTGCGCGAGAGCTGGGAGCGCGGGCATCAGCTCATGGTCGGCAACGGTGCCGTCGGCGCCGGGACCTTCTTCGCCGGGACCGAGCCCAGTGGATTCCTGTCGTTTCCCGCGGATATCTACAACAACCTCTGGGTGACCTGGGGGCTGCCCGGGCGGCCGGACAATTTCGATTATCTGGTCGCGGAGCGGTTCGGCGTGCCGCTGGGCACCGAGCGCAATCCCTACCCGTTGCCGGGCGAGGATCCCAATGCGGTCGACGGCGGCTCCGGGCAGCTGCCGATCAACATGACCCAGACCCGCAACGCCGACGGCAGCTGGAGCGGAAACATCGGCCTGACCTGTCATGGCTGTCACAGCGGCGAGGTCGGCTCACCAGCCGACGGGCATGCGCTCGGCGCGCTCTACGGCAGCGGAACCGGTCTGCCCGACATCGGCGTCATCGCGCGCGATCTGGCGATTGCCGGTGCGCCGCCGATGGGCATCTTCGCGCTGTTCGGCGCCAGTCGCGGCACCAACAATGCGCAGTTCGCCAACATCACCGCGATTCCGAGTCCGGCCGACAGCGGTGCCGCCTTTGGCCAGCAGTTCGCCGGCTGGGTGACCTCCGGCTCGACCGCGTCGATGGACACGCCGGCCTGGTGGAATCTCGGCCACCGACCGGCCAAGTTCATCGACGGTGTCGTGCCGACGGATGCGGTGCGAGTCGACATGGCGTTCTACACGCCGCTGCTCGACAACAGGCCGGTGCCCACCGGTCAGGACGCCGGGGCATGGGTCCGGGCGCATGATCAGGCTGCGGATCACTGGATGCTGTCGCTGAAGGCGCCGACCTATCCGATGGAGATTGACGAGGACCTGGCCCGGCAGGGCGCGCTGCTGTTCCACGTCAAGGATCTCTGGGCGGGCAATTCGGGCAACCCGGTGCCCAGGCCCGATGGCGGCAACGGGTCCTGCGCGAGCTGCCACGGCGCCTACTCCCCGCATTTCGCCAACGATCCCGCGTTCCTGGCCGATCCCGCCCTGGAAGGTGTCGCGTCGTACATCGTGCCGATGGACATCATCCAGACGGACCCGGAGCGCATGCACGCGTTCAACGAGGCGGTCCAGCAATCGAGTGGGTCCGGTTTCGTGGGCTATGAGGAAACCGTCGGGTCCGATCAGGACTGCGGGGCCCAGAATCGCGACGATTTGCGTGGCGATCGCGAGCTCGGCTATCTGGCTCCACCGCTGTACGGCATCTGGGCCACCGCACCGTATCTGCACAACGGTTCGGTGCCGGATGTCTGGTCGCTGCTGAAATCCGATGAGCGCCCGGCGATCTGGCGCCGCGTGTCCGAGCCGGCTCGCGAGGACCAGGTGGGGCAGGTGGTCATGGGCTTTGACACCGACCTCGAGCGCGCCTACGACCCCGAGCGGATGGGCTGGTCCTACGATGCACTGGCCTGCGGCGACGGCACGATTCCGCTGCTGGATTGAGATCCGCTACAGCCGGAGCAGGACCCGTTGCTGCAGCAGATTCTGTCCGAGCTGTACGGCAACGTGCTGCTGACGTGGAATTTGGGCAATGCCACCGTGCTGGCGCAGTGGACGCCGCAGCAGATCGAGAATCGCAAGATCTACAACACCCACCTGTTCAGCCAGGACAACGGCGGTCACGTGTTCAGTGACGTGCTGACCGACGCGGAGCGGCGGGCAATCATCGAGTACCTGAAAACGCTTTGATCGATGCGGGGATGGCGCGGGCGATCCGGACATTACGCCGGGCCGTCCCCGCCAT
Organism: uncultured Abyssibacter sp.; assembly: GCF_964000955.1. NCBI lineage: Bacteria > Pseudomonadati > Pseudomonadota > Gammaproteobacteria > Chromatiales > Oceanococcaceae > Abyssibacter > uncultured Abyssibacter sp. Next base: position 38,069 of record NZ_CAXFCL010000235.1, on the reverse strand, counting down.
CCATGCGTGTTGACAAGCGTTGCCCAGCCTATAAACTGACAAAAGTCATAAACAGCGAGCAAGAGAGCCCTGAAGGGCCGTCGGCTCGCCTGGTTGCGATGGAGCGAGACATGAAGTCAACCAACGGTATCGTTGTTGCCGCTGCCTTATTGCTGGCGGCTTGCGGCATGGGTGGTGACTACGATGGTGACGTCGCCGGCGGGTCGGATAACGCGGGCGGTGGTGCTGCACCGGCCGACTGTTCGGAGCTGTTCGCCTCCCGGGTTCAGCCCCGGATGGACTACTGCCGAACCTGTCACGTGCCTGGCGGTGTGGGTGACGTACCGGATGGCGAGCGCTTCATGCTGTCCGGCGACCAGACCGAGGATTTCGACCATCTGATGGCGTCCTGGGAGCGGATCGGAAGTCTCTCGGCTGATCAGTCCCTGATTCTGCAGATGGCGTCCGGCACCGCCGATCGGGCCCATTCCGGCGGTTCGCCATGGCCGCAGGGCAGCGCCGCCTACGATGACGCCGCCGCGTTGATCGCCAGCTTCTCCTCCGGAGGCAGCTGTGCCGCGGGTGGCGGGGAGCCGGGCGGCGGCGAAACCCTGGCCCTGCTGGGCAGCAAGCGCGGCGGGCATCTGTGGTTCGACTTCTGCGAGGGGCAGCCCGACGGCACGGTGCTCCCGGCCGATCCGCGCTCGCTGGTCCAGGACGGTGTCAGCGACGACAAGGCGGTCATGTTCAATGTCACCTGGAAGGACTGCCGGGCCTATCCGGATCTGGTCAACGAGGCGCCGCATCCGGAAACCTGCGGTGATCTGCGTCAGCGCTGGGAGAAGGGGCGGGCGCTGATGGAAGGCAATGGTCAGATCACCTCGGGATCGTTCTTCGCCGGCAACGACCACTCCAATCCGCTGCTGGGCATTTCCGCCAGCGACTACAACCAGCTATGGCGGTTGTGGGGATTCACGCAGCGGCCGGACAATTTCGATCGCCTGGTCTCCGAGCGCTACGGGATGCCCATCGGCCAGACGCCCAATCCGTATCCCGTGAACGACGAGGAAGCCGATGACCCCGCCAACCCCGGCAGCGGTCAGTTGCCGGCGTTCATGACCCAGTTCCGCGATCCGGACGGTAGCTGGACGGGTCGTCTCGGGTTCACCTGCCACGCCTGCCACACCGGGGCCGCGGGCCTGCCGGACGAGGGCGACGGGCTGGGGCTGCTCTACGGCAGCGGAAACAGCCTGCACGACATTGCGCTGATGTCGCGCGAAATCGGCGAGATCGCGCTGTCGCCCGGCATCCTGTTTTCGCTGTTCGGCACCAGCCGGGGCACGAACAACGCCAGCGACGTCAACATCTTCTTCGGCATTACCCAGGACAGTTACATCGAGCGGTTCAGCGGACTGGAGGATTTCGCCCACTTTGCCGGCGTTCTGACCAGTGGGTCGACGGCATCGGGCGATACGCCGGCATGGTGGAACATGGGGCACCGCCCGCTGAAGTTCCAGGACGGGTTCTTCGCTGGCGACGCCGCCCGCGTCGATCTGATCTTCTACATGCCGCTGGGCTCGGAGAATGCCGAGGACTGGATGCGCGATCAGGCGCCGGCATCGGATATCTGGATGCGTTCGCTCAAGGCTCCCGTTTATCCGCTGGAGATCGACGAGGCGCTGGCAAGGCAGGGCGCGATTCTGTTCCACACCAAGGATTTGTGGGCCGATGCGGGCGAGGATTTTCCGCCGCGCCCGGAGGCTGGCAACGGGTCCTGCGCAAGCTGTCACGGCGCCTATTCGCCGCAGTTCTCCCATGACCAGCAGTTCCTGGCCGACCCGGTCATGGAAGGCATTGCCGCCTACATCGCGCCGCACGACGTGATCGGGACCGATCGGGCGCGGGCCGACACCAACAACGATTCGGTCAACGAATTCGGCTCCAGCAGCTTTCTCGGTTATCCGGAAACCGTCGGCACCGATCAGGATTGCGGGCCGCAGAATCGTCCCGAGCTGCGCGGAGACCGTCCTTACGGGTATCTGACCCCGCCGCTCTACGGCGTGTGGGCCACCGCGCCCTACCTGCACAACGGTTCGGTGCCGAACGTGCGGTCACTGCTCAAGCCGGATGAGCGTCCGAACATGTGGAAGCGCGTGTCGACGCCAACGCCGGCGGGTCAGGAGGGGCCACTGATCAATCAGGCGGTGATGGGTTACGACGTCAGCATGGAGCGGGCGTTCGATGCGCAACGCCTGGGCTGGAAGTACGAGGACGTCGCCTGTCTGACCGATACCGTGAACCCGCCGCTGCTGGCCTGTAACCCGATCACGGATGGCGCCTCGCCGCTGCAGGTCGTGTTCGACCAGCTCTACGGCAACGTGGTGCTGGTCTGGAATCTGGCGCAGGTGGGCGTGTTCGCCCAGGTCACGCCGCAGCAGGTGGAAGACCGCAAGACCTACAACACGAATCTCTACAGCCAGGGCAATGCCGGTCACGAGTTCGGCAAGAATCTGACCGATCAGGAAGTGAGCGCGATCATCGAGTATCTCAAGACGCTCTAGCACGGCCGGGGGATGATCCGGCCGACGATCAGGACAGCGACACGACAATGGTGAGAGCAACAGATCACGCGACCAGCGCCTTCGAGGATGTGCTGGCCCGTGCCGCGGCCGCCGAGCAGCGCGAGCTGGCTCGGCTCTTCGAGTCGCTGCGATCGATCAGTGACGAGGCATTCCTGTTCGGCGACTGGAAGGGCGGACTGTTTCACACCGGCCATCCCGGCGAGCGCCAGATCCGGAACCTGGGCTGGGACGGCAAGTGCTTCCATGCGCGCGACCATGTCGAGCCCATGATCACGCTGGACGACGCCGGTCGCCGCGTCACAAACCCGGTGATGGGAACCGCAAGGCTGCGTCAGGTCGGTTACCGAGGCGTCGTGACCGCGACGATGATCTACGACCGGCACCCGATCATGGACCACTTCAAGCACGTCAACGATGACGTGGTCATGGGCGTGATGGATCGCAAGGGCGATGACTTGCCCCTGTACTTCTACCTCACCCGAATCACCGATTTCCAATCACCGAGAGACTGAATGTCCGCACAAAGCAATTCATTCATGCCGCCGCTATCCCCCATGCTGCCCCGAGCGCTGTTTCAGTCGGAGCATGAGGACTTCAGGCGTTCCGTCCGCCGCTTCATCGAAGAGGAAGTCACGCCGCACCACGCACGCTGGGAGGATCAACAGCACGTGGACCGGGATATCTGGAACAAGGCCGGGGAGATGGGTCTGCTCTGCCTGACGGTGCCCGAGGAATTCGGGGGCATCGGTGCGGACCGGCGCTACAGCGTCGTGGTGCTGGAGGAGATCATGTACGCCGGCGCGTCCGGGCTTGGATGGGCCGTGCACTCGGACATCGTCGCGCCTTACCTGATCAACTACGGCACCCAGGACCAGAAGCAGACCTGGCTGCCCAAGCTGGTCTCCGGCGAGGCCGTGGGTGCCATCGCGATGACGGAGCCGGGAACCGGTTCCGATCTGCAGGCGATGAAGACCACCGTGGTCGAGGACGGCGATGATTACCTGCTGAACGGCAGCAAGATCTTCATCACCAACGGGTATCTGTCCGATCTGATCATCGTCGCCGCGCGGCTTGGTGACGGTCCGAAGGGGGCCAAGGGCATCAGCCTGTTTCTGGTCGAAGCCGATCGGGAGGGTGTGGAGAAGGCCAAACCCCTGAAAAAGGTCGGCATGAAGGCGCAGGACACCTGCGAGCTGTACTTCAACAACGTCCGGATTCCCAAGGAAAACGTGCTCGGTGGACCGGACTACCTGGGCCAGGGTTTCGTCATGTTGATGAAGGAACTCGCCTGGGAGCGGCTGATTATCTCGGTGTTGTCGGTCGCGGGGGCGGAATCCGCGCTGGCTCACACCCTGGATTACGTGCGCGGCCGCAAGGCGTTTGGTCAGGCCATCGCCGAATTTCAGAACACCCGTTTCAAGCTGGCCGAGATGCGTTCGGAGATCGGCATTGGCCAGAGCTATGTCGATCGCAGTCTCGAACTGGTACTGGAGCGCAAGCTCTCGCCGGAAGCCGCGGCGGCGGGCAAGTACTGGTGCTCGGACATGATGAACCGCGTCATCGACGAGTGCGTTCAGCTCCACGGCGGCTACGGCTGGATGTGGGAATACCCCGTCGCCCGGGCCTGGGCCGATGCACGCGTGATGCGCATCTTCGGTGGCACCAACGAAATCATGAAAGAACTGATCGCCCGCAGCCTCTGAAGCCGATCAGTATCAACGGAGAATCCTGAATGCAGCGCAAACCCTTTGACCCGGAAATGGAACTGTTCCGGGACCAGGCCCGGCGGTTTTTCCAGAACGAGATCCGGCCTCACTCCGAGAAATGGCGTGAGGCGGGCATCGTCGATCGTGAGGCCTTCCTTAAGGCCGGAGAGCAGGGCTTCCTGTGCATGTGGGCCGACGAGAAATACGGCGGCGCCGGTATCAGCGACTTTCGCTACGAGCAGATCCTGATCGAGGAAAACGTCTACCACGGGGATCCCGGCTTCTTCATGACCGTGCACAGCCGGCTGATCGCGCCTTACCTGGGCACCTTCGGCACCGAGGAGCAGAAGGACCGCTTCTTCCCGGACATCATCAGCGGCAAGAAGATTCTCGCCGTGGCGATGACCGAGCCCGGTGCCGGGTCCGACATCGCGGGCACCAAGACCCGCGCCGAGGACAAGGGCGATCACTGGCTGCTCAACGGTTCCAAGACCTACATCTCCAACGGCATCCTCGCGGACATCGTCTTCGTGGCCGCCAAGACCGATCCCGACAAGCCACATGCGATGACATTGTTCATCGTCGAACGGGGCATGGAGGGCTTCGAGCGCGGCCGCAACCTCAAGAAGATGGGCCTGAAGGCGCAGGACACCGCGGAGCTGTTCTTCCACAACGTCAAGGTGCCCAAGTCCAACGTGCTCGGAACCGTGGGCAAGGGTTTCTACCACCTGATGCACGCCCTGGCCGAGGAGCGGCTGCTGTCCGCCGCCGGGAACGTGCCGGCGGCGCGCGCCGCGGTGAACGTGACCCGTGAGTTCGTCCGCGACCGCATCCTGTTCGGTCAGCCGCTGAGCAAGATGCAGAACACCCGCTTCAAGCTGGCCGAGCTGGACACCGAGATCGAGATGGCCCAGTGCTTCCTGGATCGCTGCGTCGAGGTGCACAACGAGGGCAAGCTCAGCGCCGAGGACGCCGCCCGCATCAAGCTGTTCGCCAGTGAGGTCTATGGCCGCGCCGTGGACGAATGCCTGCAGCTGCACGGCGGGGCGGGCTACATGGACGAATACCCGATCTGTCGCATGTATCAGGACGAGCGCATCAACCGGATCTTCGCCGGGACCTCCGAGATCATGAAGGAAATCGTCGCCCGGTCCATTCTCGACTGAGCAGGGGGAGAGGCATGACTCGCATAGTGATTCGCAGGGTGTGCTGTCTGGTGGCGCTGTTGATCGCCGGCGGGCTCCAGGCCTGCTCGACGACTCCGCTGCAACCCTGGGAACGGGGGGATCTGGCGCGGCCGGAGATGGCCTGGAGCGCCGGCATCGCCGGGGAGTCGGCGATTCGATCGCATACCTACGTCAGCAAGGAAGCGGCGGCCGACAACGCCGCGTTGGGCGGCGGAGGCTGCGGCTGCAACTAGGCCTCATCGGCCAGGCCAGGGAAGGAGACATCATGGCGCATCACCAGAAGAGCACGCTGGCCGTGCTGACGGCGGCGGCGTCCGCGTTGCCCGTCTATTCCGGCCCCGCGCGCGCGGGCACCGTCGACGAGCCAACGGTCGGCTACCGCTATTCGTACTACAGCGAGGACGACCTGCCGGACGACAGGTTGTCCGGCGGCAGCGCCAGCCGCTACGAGATTTCCACCCACCAGTTCCAGCTTTCCAGACCGCTCGGCGACGAGCTGGAGCTGGAAACCGACGTGATGATCGAGACGATGTCCGGGGCCTCGCCCTGGTTCATCACGCCAGGCGCGGATGGCCGGCCGGTGCAGGTGATGTCGGGTGCAACCATTCAGGAGGATCGCTACGACCTGATGACCCGGCTCACCCGTCACGAGGAGACGGGCGCCAAGGCGCTGCTACTGGGGATTTCCACGGAGAACGACTATCTCGCGCTGACCGGCGGGCTGGAGGGCGAGTGGGAATTCGACGAGCGCCAGCGCACGCTCAGCGCGGCGATCGGCTATTCCTACGATCAGCTGGACCCGACGGATGGCGGTTCCACGCGCTTTCCCGATCGCATCATCTCCGCGGATCGCGACCGGGTGACATCGTCGGTCGGGTTCAGCCAGATATTCTCGGCGCGGACCGTCGCGCAGGTCGGCGCCTCGCTTGCCTACGAAACGGGGTATCTGTCCGACCCCTACAAGCAGGTGTTCGTCGACGGTGACCTGTTGCCGGATGCGCGCCCGGACCGTCGTGTCCGCCTGTCGGTCTCCGGCCGCCTGCGCCACTACCTGAAACGGCTGGCGGCCGCGGTCCATCTGGACGCGCGCTTCTACAGTGACGACTGGGGCGTTTACTCGGACACCGTCGAGGCCGCATGGCTGCAGAACATCGGCGGCCAATGGCGCGCCGAGGCGCGGCTGCGCTGGTATGAGCAGAGCGGGGCGGATTTCTACAGCCCGTATTTCAATGCGGAACGGGGCGATGCGCACTATTCCAGCGACTATCGCCTGTCTCCCTACGGCGCCGTCAGCGTCCGGGTGGCCGTGGAACGTGCCTGGCCGGCCTGGGTCGTGTCGCTCGCGGCCGAGCGCTACGAGGCCGATGCGTCGTATGCCTTGCAGGATGTCGCTGTCGAAAACCCCGGTCTGGTGCAGTTTTCGGTGATCAGCGCGGCCATCCAGTACCGCTGGAATTGATTCGAACTACCTGTCCGGATAGGTGGTGCAGGGGATTTTGCGGCACACTCTGAATCGTGTAATCTGCTAAAAGTTGACAGATGTCATTTCAGAATTCGAGGATCGAGCATTGATGCAGGCCAAGCCCGCGACGGAACTGGACCCGCTCGCAGTCGCCCGCGTTCCCATGCAGAGCCGGGCGAGGGCCCGTTTCGAGGCCGTGCTGGCGGAAAGCGAGAAGTTGCTCGAGGAGTCCGGTCTGCAGGCCTTTTCGATTCCCACGGTCGCCGAGCGGCTCGGCATGACGCGGGGCAGCATCTACACCTATTTTCCGACACCGCATGCGATTCTCAACGAACTCGCGAAGCGGCACCTGGATGAATTGCAGGCCCTGTTCAACGAGCGGGCCGTCGATCTGGCGGCGATGTCCTGGCGGGATGCCATTCGGACCGTGGTCCAGTACGCGGTGGAATTCCACAACTCGCGGCCCGCGGCGCGGATGCTCATCCTCGGCGGGGCGGTCACCGACACCAGTTTTCGCGCGCAGGACATGCTCATGCGCCACCTCGGCGAACTGGGGCGACGCATCTGGGAAAAGCAGGACTCGCCGTTGCCCACGTCGCCCGACGTGTCCACGCTGGTGGCCGATATCGGGCTGACCTGTTTCCGGCGGTCGTTTCTGGATCACGGGTGGATCACGCCCGAATACCAGGAGGCCGCGGTCATCGCGATGCAGCGCTACCTGGAGTACTACCGGGCCAAGAAATAAGCGCGCCGCGTCGCGTTTCACAAGATTGCACGGGCGGCCGGACGGTTTGACCCGTGTCAGCCAGGAAGGGAATCACGTTGGAAGAGACGAACAAGAACGGGCAGGCCGGCGGACCGCTGGCCGGCTACAGGGTCATCGAGCTTGCGGGGCTGGGTCCCGCGCCACTGGCCGGGATGATGTTTGCCGACCTGGGTGCCGAGGTGGTGCTGGTCGATCGCAAGGCCGGCAAGCACGCGGTGCCCGAGTGCACGCTGCGGGGCAAGCGATCCATCGTGCTGAACCTCAAGGACCCCGCGGACATCGAGCGGCTGCTGAACCTGATCGAGAAGGCCGACGTGCTCATCGAAGGGTTTCGGCCGGGCGTGGCCGAGCGCCTCGGTTTCGGGCCGGACGAGGCCCTGAAGCGCAATCCGAAGATGGTGTTCGGCCGCATGACCGGCTGGGGGCAGTCCGGTCCGCTGGCGCACAGCGCCGGCCACGACATCAACTACATCTCCCTGACCGGCGCGTTGCATGGGGTCGGTCATGCCGGCGAGCGGCCAACGCCGCCGCTCAATCTGGTTGGTGACTACGGCGGCGGAACGATGTTCCTGGTCTCCGGCGTGCTCGCGGCCCTGCTGGAAGCGCAGCGCTCCGGCCAGGGGCAGGTGGTGGACGCCGCCATGACCGATGGCTCCGCCGTGCTGATGGCGATGTTCCATTCGATGCATGCGCAGGGGCATTGGCAACCGGTGCGCGGAGCGAATCTGCTCGATTCCGGCGCACCGTTCTACGACACCTACGAAACCGCCGACGGCGAGTACATGTCGGTGGGTCCGCTGGAGCCGCAGTTCTTCGCCGAGCTGATCGACAAGCTGGGCCTGGATCCGGGTTACGCCGCCAGGCAGTACGACCCGACCGCTTGGGCCCAGCTCCGGACGGATATCGGCAAGGCCTTCAAGACCCGGTCCCGGGACGAGTGGCGGACGGTCTTCGAGGGCTCGGACGCCTGCGTCGCACCGGTGCTGAATTTCCTGGAGGCCGCGGCGCATCCGCACAACGCCGCACGACAGACCTACGTCGACGTGGACGGCATGACCCAGCCGGCGCCCGCGCCGCGATTCAGCCGCACCCCGACGGCCGTGCGATTCGGTTCACGCCCCGCTGGCGCCGACACCGAGGCCGTACTGGCCGACTGGGGCATCGAGTAATTCCCAGCCGCCGTGTTCGTGGCGGCGGCCCATCAGACAAGACTTCGGAGGAGTCAATGAACATCGAGCAATCCGTATCCCTGATCACCGGCGGCGCGTCGGGCCTGGGCAAGGCCACCGCCGAAGCCTTTGTCGCCGCGGGCGGAAAGGTGGCGATCCTGGACCTGAACGACGAGGCCGGCAACGCGCTGGCGGCCGAGCTGGGCGACAACGCGATCTATTGCAACGTCAACGTGACCGACGAGGATTCGGTCAAGGCGGCGATCGCGAAGACGATGAAGGCCTTCGGTGCCATCCACGCCTGTCTGAACTTCGCCGGGATCGGCAATGCCATCAAGACCTATGGCAAGAACGGACCGTTTCCGCTGGATCAGTTCAACAAGATTCTGCAGGTGAATCTGGTCGGCAGCTTCAATGTGCTGCGTCTGGCTGCCGAGCAGATGGCGAGCAACGAGCCGGTGGATGGCGAACGGGGCGTAATCATCAACACCGCGTCCGTGGCCGCCTACGAAGGCCAGATTGGTCAGGCCGCGTACTCGGCCTCCAAGGGCGGCATCGTCGGCATGACCCTGCCGATCGCCCGCGATCTGGCATCGCTGGGCATTCGCGTGAACACCATCGTCCCCGGGCTGATCCACACGCCGCTGTTCAACGGCATGCCGGACGACGTGATCGACGCATTGTCGGCGCAGGTGCTCAATCCCAAGCGTCTGGGCAAGCCCGAGGAAATCGCCCATCTGGCGAAGACCATCGTCGAGAACGGTTACATCAATGGCGAGTGCATCCGCATCGACGGCGGCATTCGCATGCAGCCACGCTAGGAGTCGTCATGACCACGCAAGCAGACTTGCCGCCGATGCGAACCCGGGTTACCGACCTGCTCGGCATTCGCTACCCGATCATCCAGGGCGGCATGCAGTGGGTGGGTTACGCGGAGATGGCCTCGGCGGTCTCCAATGCCGGTGGCCTGGGCATCCTGACCGCCCTGTCGCAGAGCTCGCCGGACGAGTTGCGCAAGGAGATCACGCGCTGCCGGGAGATGACGGATCAGCCGTTCGGCGTGAACCTGACGATTCTACCGACCATCAATCCGCCGCCATATTCGGAGTATCTGGACGCCATCATCGACAGTGGCGTGAAGATCCTGGAGACCGCCGGCAGCGATCCCAAGGAATTCACCACCAAGGCCAAGGCCGCGGGACTGACGGTCATCCACAAGTGCGTGGCCGTGCGTCACGCGCTGTCGGCCGAGCGTGCCGGGGTCGACGCCGTGTCCATCGACGGCTTCGAGTGCGCCGGACATCCGGGCGAGGATGACATCGGCGGGTTGATCCTGATCCCCAGCGCCGCCCGTCGCGTGTCGATTCCGATCATCGCCTCCGGCGGCATCGGTGACGGTCGCGGACTGGCGGCGGCGCTGGCGCTGGGCGCCGAGGGCGTGAACATGGGCACGCGGTTCTGCGCGACCCAGGAAGCGCCCCTGCATCCCAACGTGAAACAGGCGCTGGTTGATGCCACGGAACGCGATACGCGGTTGATCTTCCGCACGCTGCACAACACGGCCCGCGTGCTGAAGAACGCCGTCTCCGTCGAGGTGGTGGAAACCGAGAAGGCCGGCTGCGAATTCGAGGACATCCGCCACCTGGTCTCCGGCGCCCGCGGCAAGCAGGCCCTGGATGCCGGCGAAACCGATGGCGGCATCATCTCCGCGGGGCAGATCGTCGGCCTGATCGACGACATCCCGACCTGCAAGGAGCTGCTGCAGCGGATGGTCCGTGACGCCCAGGCTGCGATCACCGGAGCCAGCGCGATGTTTGGCGAGACGGACGACGTCGCGCAGGTCGCCTAGCAACATCCAGTCAATCGCGAGGCCGGCGCGCATGCCGGTCTCGCGGACACCTCCGGGTTGAACACGGTGCCGCAGGGGCACAAGCCTGCTAAACTCTAAACTGACAAAAGTCATTTTAAGGTTTGTGACATGACCCAGCCCAGCCGGACCAACGTCGACCATGCGGCCCCCAGCGGAAAGGGTGGGTCATCGCGTCGCGTGGATTTCACCAGCCCTCCGGGCGAGCCGGCGCTGATTCCGGCCAACTCCATGACCTGGCAGGTGTTCAAGAATCCGGTCGCGACCTACATTGGCGGGATTACCGCGGTCATCCTGGAGCTGGCCGAGCCCCGGGTCTGCGCGGGCGTCTGGGATCACACGACATTCCGTACCGACCCGTTGCGCCGGCTGCGCCGGACCGGGCTGGCCGCGATGATGACGGTATACGGGGCTCGCAGCGAAGCCGAGCGCATGATTGCCGGCGTGCGGCGCATGCATGATCGCGTCAGTGGCGTCACCGCCAGTGGCCAGGCCTACCGGGCCAGCGAACCCGAATTGCTGAACTGGGTTCAGGCAACCGCCAGCTTCGGCTTTCTGGAAGCCTACGCGCAGTACGTGCATGCGCTGGACGCACGTGAGCGCGACGCGTTCTACGGGGAGAGCGCCATCCCGGCCAGGTTGTACGGAGCGGTGGGTGCGCCCACGTCGGAGGCCGGTTTGCAGTCTCTGTTCCAGACCATGGAACCCAGGCTGACCCCGACGCCGGTGATCTTCGAGTTTCTGGAACTGATGCGGCGGACCGCCGTGTTCCCCCGGCCTCTGCGTCCGTTGCAGGAGCGTCTGCTACGCGCCGCGGTGGACATCGTGCCGGCCTGGGCGCTGGACAAGCTGGAGATCGGTCCGCAGTGGCGGTTGCGCGCCTGGGAGCGTCCGATTGTCCGGCTGGCCGGCGGTATCGCGGATCGCTGGATGATCCCGGGCAGCCCGGCGATCGAAGCCTGCCGGCGCCTGGGACACAATCCGAAGTCGCTCTACCCGAGGTTTCCCCGGATCGCCATCGGGTCCGTCTGAGACCTGGTGGCGCCGGGGCGGGATGCCCGGTCAGGCTGCTCGGGTCAGAACTGCCAGCTCAGTTCGCCGTACAGCAGCCGTCCGGGCTCAAGCGTCTGGTAGTAGGTATCCGTCGCCAGCGGCACATCACTCTTGTAGCTGGCCACGACCTCGTCGGTGAGGTTTTCGCCCACGAGACGGAACCGCCAGCTTCCGTCGGCGGCACCGAGTCCGATGTTGGCGTTCCAGCGGGTCACGCCCTCCTGCTTGACGCGTTCGTCGCGCAGCGCGTTGTCGGCGAAATACTCGCTCTGGTAGGCGGCGACCGCGCCCACCGTCAGAGACAGCCCGTGCCAGGGCAGGGTGAAGTCGGCGCGCGGATTCAGCGTGACCGTGAGTTTGGACGCGAAATCCAGCGGCTCGCCGGTGATGTCACAGCGCTCGTCCCCGTCGCCGTCCGTGTCCTCGCTGCCGGCCGCGCAGGTGCCGAACGGGAAATTCAGGAATTCGTTGTCGTTGTAGCCAAGGCTGCCCTGCAGGCTGAACCACTGGTTGGCCAGCCACAGGCCGTCGATCTCCACGCCGCGGGCGCGGGCCTCGCCGGCGTTGAGCACGGTGAAACCGACGTCGCTGGGGTCCTGAGTGACCACCTGGAAGTCCTCCAGGTTCATCCAGAACAGGCCGATGTTGAGGTTGGCCGCCCCGTCCAGCAGCGTCAGCTTGGTGCCAGCCTCCCAGGAGCGCACCTGTTCCTCGTCGTACTCCAGACCCTCGGGGTCGCCGGTGGATGCGATCTGATTGAAGCCGCCGGCGCGGAACGTCCGGACCCAGCCGGCGTAGGCGTTGACGTCCTCCGAGAAGGCGTAGCTCACCAGCACCTTGGGGCTGAGCTGCTGCTCAGAGCGTTCGCGGCTGGCCGTGTAAGGCTGGCGGCCCAGCGCGGCGCGTGCAAGCAGCCCGGTGCCCTGGACGGTGACCGAGTTCCAGTCCGCCTCCTTGGTTTCGTCGGAATACCGCAGGCCGAGCTGCAGCGTCAGCGGCGGGGTCGGGGACCATTCGAACTGCCCGAACAGGGCCGCCGATCGCGTCGTCTGGTCGTAATAGATGATGCCGATTTCATCGTCCTGCGGCTGGTTCGGCGGGAACACGATGGGCAGAGGGTCCGGTATCGGGATCGGCAGGGGCAGGGTGTCGCCGGCCAGGAACACGATCGTCGCGGTCGGGTCGATGCGCAGCCCGGCCTCGCTGTCCTCGAAACCGCGGTCCTGCCAGAACACCCCGGCCGTCAGGCGGCTGCTTCCGAGATCGCGGCCGAACAGGCTGTCCAGTCCGAACAGGCCGTCGATCTCCGGCGAGGCGGTGCGCAGTTCCACCGTCGTCTGCGGGTGGTTGTCCTTCTGAAGCAGTGTCAGGGACGGCGCCGGTCCGAAATCGGTGTCGGCGGCGTTCTCGAACAGCAGTTCCGCGTAGCCGCCGACCAGCGTCATGTCCCAGCCCCCCAGGGGGCGGGTCAGCTCCAGCGTGTAGATCTCGCCGGTGATCTCCGTGAACTCGGGCGCGTCGATCGAGCCGACGTAGTTGTTGGGCGTGGTATCGAAATCCGGGTCGAACAGCCGGTAAAGCCCTTCCGCCTCAGGAGCCACGAGGTACAACTCGGCGCCGAATCCGGTCAGCGACACGTCCACGGTTTCCGCGCCCAGTTTCAGCCCGAAACCGCCGATGTCGGGAAATGCCAGCTTGAGCCGCGCGGCGCGGCGGTCCCGTGCGTTGATGCGCTCGTTGGCCGCAGGCACCGTCGCGGCCGTGGTGTTCTCGATCAGCCCGTCGCGGGCATCGTAGAGCCCGGCGATGCGCCAGTGGCCGACGCCGCCCAGCGGGCCGCCGACACCGAGTTCCACGCGCTCACGCTCCAGTTCGCCACCCTGGACGCTGATACGGCCTTCGATCCGGTCGGCATCGGCTTCACGGGTGGTGATGTTGAACGCGCCGGCCGTACTGTTCTTGCCGAACAGCGTGCCTTGCGGTCCGCGCAGGACCTCGACCCGTCCGATGTCGTACAACGGCGTCTGGAAAAAGGGCGAGGTGCCGTAGGTGACCCCGTCCACGACCAGACTGATGGCCTGTTCGAATGCCCGGTTCAGGGGATGGGCGTTGAACCCGCGGATGCTCAGCTGCGGCAGCGTGCCGTTGGCGTCGATCCGGGCGTTGGGGACGAAGGCGGATAGATCGCGAAAATCGCTGATGCCATTCTCGATCAGAAAGTTCTCGTCGAAGGCCGACAGCGAGATCGGCACCTCGCTGAGTCCCTGCTCGCGCTTCTGGGCGGTGACGACGATTTCCTCGATGGTCCGACGCTGGCGCGGGGCGGATGGCAGGGGCTCGGATTCGGGCTGCGGCAGCGGAATCGTCTCGACGGTTTCCGGTGCGGTCCCGGCGGTGTCGTCTCGCTTCGTCTCCGAGGGCTCGCGCTCGGACGGGGCGGCGTCCCGAGGTTCGGATGACTCTCCGAACATGTCGTCCAGCCAGGCATCGTCATCCTGCTGCGCATGACCCGCACTGACGAAAAGTCCTGCGGCCAGCGAGGCGCCGCCCAGCCATCTCATCCCGTAGGTCATTCCCGCCATCCGAGTCATCTAGGGAAGCACCGATGTATTAACGCCGCCAAGTTGTCGCCTGAAATGAGGCCAGGCAAGGCGCGAGGAGAGAGGTTTGGTCATTCCAAATGAGCGACGAGTAACGCTGCATGGCCTCATTTCAGGCGCAATCCGTATGGAACGGGCCGGTTTTTCCGCAATCCTGCGTTGTCGTTCGCTGACTTGGAATAACCAAGCGGCACTCACTCCGCCTAGGCTTGCGGAAAAACTGGCTCCGTCTTGGTGGTGTGAATACATCGGTGCTTCCCTAGAAGTTCCAGATCATCTGGAAACGGTAGGAACGCGGCGGTGCGAGCGTGGGCTGCACGCCGAAATCCGTGGCGAAGAAGCCGGCCGTGTAGAACTCGTCGGTCAGGTTGTCGACGCTGAAGGTCGCGCGCAGATCCCACGGCGCGTACAGGTAGCTGATCCTGGAGCCGAACAGCCAGTACGACTCCTGCAGCGAGGCATCGCGGTTGGTGGCCTCGTAGTAGAAATCGTCGGTGTAATAGGCATCGAAGGCCAGCTCCAGCGGTCCGCCGGGCACATCCCAGGTCTTGCTCAGTGATGCGGTCGCGGTGAGTTCCGGCGTCCGGATCACCTGGTTGCCGGTGTTGTTCTGGTTCTGCCGGAACGCGCCGTTTTCCCCGAAGCCCGAGGCGCCGTCGAAGTCGACGTATTCCGTGTCCAGGTAGGCGGCGCCACCCGCGAGCACGAGGTTGTCGATCACGCTGGGGAACAGCTGCAGCAGGGTGTCGAACTCCAGCCCGCGAATCTTGGCGCGACCGGCGTTCTGGAAACTGATCACGCCGCCGGCGAACAGCGACAGGTAGTAGGTCTGCAGGTTCTTGACGTCGTAGTCGAACGCGGCGGCATTGAACGTGGCCAGGCCGTTGAAGAACGACGTCTTGATGCCGATCTCCGTGGCGCGCAACTCTTCCGGCTCGACGTAGTTCGGAGCGGTGTAGAGCACGACCGTGTTGTAGGTCGCCGCCTTGATCGCCTCCTGCCAGGACAGGTAGATCAGGGTGTCGTTGTCGAACGGGCGCAGTTGCAGCGAGACCTTGGGCGTGAAGTCCTTCTGGATGTCACGCGTGGGGTAGGGGTTGCCGTCGCTGTCCTCCGCGCGGTTGCTGTTGTTGATCAGCGGGATCTCGCCGTCCGAGGTGTCCAGATTGGCGGTGGATTCGATGATGAACCGTTCCTCCACCTGATAACGGCCACCCAGGGTCAGGTCCAGCCATTCGGTGAACGAGATCGTGGTCTGCGCGAACACCGCGCGTGAATCGGTGCCGATCAGACCGGTGAGATCGAACTCGCCGGTGGGCAGACCGATCGGCAGCGGTTCGACCACCGTGTTGAGCAGGTTGACCAGCGCCGGTGGCAGCGCGATACCGAGGACGGTGCCCGTCGCCAGATCCAGCCCGGCGACCTGAAAGTCGAGCTCGCCGAAACCGTTCTCGGCCTGGAAGAAAAAGCCGCCGACGATCCATTCCAGCCAGTCCGGACCCCACTCGCCATTGGAGAGGATCTGGATTTCCGCGGACTGGGCATCGATGTACTGGCTGGGCGTGGCCAGCACCATCAGGGGCCGGGGCGAGCCGTCGAAGTCGCGCACGCCGTAGGTGTCCATGCGCTGGTCACTGCCGAGCAGCTTCACGTCGAACCACGGTGCGGTGTACTCGATGGAGCCGTAGACCACGTCATTGGCGTCGGTGTCGTTGCGCAGCAGGGCGTCGACCTCGCCTTCGTAGCCCGGTTGCGGCTGTATGCCCAGGGTGGCGCCAAGCGCGGAGGGATCCGAGGTGAAACCGACGCTGTCGGTGCCCAGGTACATCTCGAAATGCAGGGCGGCGAGGTTGATGTCCAGGTTCTCGGTCGGCTGGGCGCGCAGCTTGATGCGGTAGCCCTCCTGCCTGTTGCCGGGAATCGGGCGCCGGGGCGTGCCGTGCAGCCCGCTGTAGTAGCCCTCGCTCTCGCCGCGCAGGGCGGTGATGCTGGCGGCCATGGTGTCGCCGATCGGCAGGTTGAGATGGACGCGGCCGAGCTTGCGGTCGAAGCTGCCGACCTCGCCCATGAACTCGCCGAAGAAGCCTTCGAACTCGGGCTTCTTGGTATGGATGCTAATGGCGCCGCCGGTCGCGTTGCGGCCGAACAGCGTGCCCTGGGGGCCCTTCAGGACCTCGATGCGTTCCACCGCGCCGAAGTTCTGCGCGAGGTTGGATGCGAACGGGTAGTAGATGCCGTCGATGTAGGTGGCGACGCTCGGGTCGGCGGCGATGGTCGCGTCGGTGCCGATCCCGCGCAGAAACGTGATGGTGTAGCTGACCTGCTCGGTGACGTTCAGCCCCGGCGTGATGCGCTGCAGGTCGGTTTGCTCGGTGATGCCCAGCGCGTCGAGCTTGTCGCCCGAGAAGGCCTGCACCGAGATCGGAACGTCCTGCAGGCTTTCTTCGCGCTTCTGGGCGGTGACGACGATTTCCTCGACCAGGCGGCTGCGTGTGCGGGGCGGGGCGTCGTCGTCGAAGGTCTTCTGCTCTTCGGGAAGCTGGATGACGTCGACGGTCTCCGGCGTTTGGTCGGCATCAGGGTCGCGCTGCGGGGCGGTGCTGGCTTCACCGTCGTCCGCTGGCCGGCTGGATGCGGGTTCCGAGGTGGAGTCTTCGCGCTCCTCGGCGAACAGCTCGTCGAAAAAATCGTCGTCCTGGGCGTGACCCGTCAGCGGCACGGCGCTCGCCAGCACGATCAGGATGCCCCAACTCCAGTGATTTCCCGTCATCTCTCCACACCGCACACGTCGTCTGTTCTTATTTGCGGAGCGTCGATTTGCGCCGTGACCGGCTTGCTTCCCGCTTCGCTATTGGGTCCCAATTTAGTTAAAATACGACAAATGTCAACTTATGGGTTTCTCAGCCCGCGCCCAGTGCTTCCGTCCGGGAAACTCCCGGCATGGTGGTGACTGCGCGACGGTAACGGGTCGTGCGGGCGGTAGCCGACGATCCTTCGTTTACGCGGCTTTGACGCCCGCTAGGGCAGCTTGACGAAAACCCACACCGACCGGAGCGAAACAGGAATCGAATGGGTGAACTCACGGAGATAGCCAACCGCATGGCGCGTGCGGATTCATACGCGGACTGGCGCACGGCGGCGGAGGCGCATGACGCGGCGACCGGGGCGGCCAGCTGGCGCGGCGTCGAGCAGACCCGGATTTATGACTACAAGGCGATCCGCGCGAGGCTGGACGCCCTGCGCGCGTTGCGGGCCGCCGGCGATGATGCCGCGCTGCTGGATGCGCTGAACGAGGGCGTGCACGGCAACTTCGGCCGGATGGGGTCCAAGGAACTCTACGAGCGCGCGAAAGCCGGCACGAAATCGCTGATCGGTGAGTACGTCGACGCGCTTTGCGAGGCTCTGGAACATCTGGCCCGGTCGGATGGCGGCGGCGTGACACGGGCGCAGCGTCTGGATTTCTTCCGCCGCGCGAATCTCTGCTTCGGACGCTCGGCATTGCTGCTCAGCGGAGGGGGCGCCTACGGGAGCTTTCACACCGGTGTGGTCCGGGCATTGATGGAGGCCGATCTGCTGCCCCGGGGGATGTCCGGTTCCAGCGCGGGATCGCTGACCGTGGCGATGGTCGGCAGCTATCCCCGCGAGCAGCTCGACGGGATTCTGCGCGCGGAGCAGTTCGAGGTGCAGCCGACCAGCAGCCGCTCCGCGCAGCGCAAGTTCGGCGTGATTCCGTATTTCGATCAGCGCGACATCCGCTCGACGATTTGCCGCCTGGTGCCGGATCTGACCTTCGCCGAGGCCTTCGAGATCACCGGACTGCACATCAACATCACCGTGTCGCCGGCGGCGCTGCATCAGACCTCCCGGTTGCTCAACGCAATCACCTCGCCCAACGTCTGCATTCGTTCGGCGGTGATGGCGTCCTGTGCCGTGCCCGGCTTCTTCCCGCCGGTCCAGCTCATGGCGAAAAACCATCGGGGCGAGATCCAGCCCTATCTGCCTGGCCGCAAGTGGGTGGACGGCTCGGTCAGCGAGGACCTGCCGGCGCGGCGTCTTTCGCGGCTATTCGCCGTCAATCACTACATCGTCAGCCAGGTGAATCCGTTCGCGGTGATGTTGCCGGTGCAATACCCGGCATCGCTGTCTCAGGATCTGCGGCTGTTCGCGCATCATTCGGCGAAGAACATCGCCCATCTGGCGCAGCGCATGACCCACCGCTACGGCCGCCGCTGGCCGGAGTTGCGACATGTCGTCAGTTCGCTCATGGCGGTGTGGACACAGGAATACAGCGGTGACGTGAACATCCTGCCGCCGCCCGGGCTGATCCGGCCGCTCAGGGCGCTGCACTACATGAACGCGGACGAGATCGACCGGATCATCGACGCCGGTCAGCATGCGAGCTGGCCCAAGCTGGAGATGATCCGCAACGCCACCCGCGTGTCGCGCACGCTGGAGGATATCCTCGGGCGTCTCGGCCAGGACGATGCGCTGCGGCATCCCTCCGACATCACCGTGACACCGCCGCCCGAGGCCGCGCCGAAGGCTGCCGCGTCGGTCGGCTGACGCGGCAGCCTTCGGCGGTGGTTCGCCGCTACAGGGTTTTCAGGTACTCGATCAACGCGCGTCGCTCGGCGTCGGTGAGCACCATCGTGAAGTCGTGTCCCTGGTTGCCCTGGCTGTAGAGATTGGTGTTGTAGATCTTTCGATTTTCGATGTCCTGCTCGCTCATCCGGATGCCGGCCGGGCGGGGCAGGTTCCAGGTGATGCCGATCTGCTCGTACAGCAGGCTGATCGCCTGCTGCGCCGTGGATGGCTGATCTTCGCTGAGCGGGCTGCAGGCCAGGAACGGCTCGGTCCCGTCGTCACCACACTGGAGCTCGTCGTATTTCCAGCCCAGGTGCTCGGTGTCGTAGGCGCGCTCGAAGCTGGTGTCGTATCCCATGACCACCTCGCCTTCCTGATCCGGCCGGGCGGGCGCGGATACGCGGCGCCAGATGTTCGGGCGCTGGCTGGCGGGATCGAGCACGCCCCAGATGTTCGGAATCGAGCCGTTGTGCAGATAGGGCGCGGCCGCCCAGACGCCCCACAGGGGCGGAGCCAGCAGGATGGGCGTGCGATTCTCGGTGTCGCCGTAGTTCCCGTGGCCGCACCAGAGGAAGTTCTGCTGGTCGGTGGCATTCGGGAAGCTGCCGTCAGGATTGCGCAGGCTTTGCATGGCCTCGGCGTAGGTCGGATCGGTACGGATCACGTCCATCGGCACGGTGTAGGCCGCCAGCCCGCCCAGTTCCGGCGTTTCCAGATAGGCCGGATCATGGATGAAGCGAGGTGAATAGGCTCCGTGGCAACTGGCGCAGGAGCCGTTGCCCTCGTCGGGGCGGGGCACCGGATTGTTGAGATTGTCGGCCCACAGGTCCTTGGCATGGAACAGCACCGCGCCGGCCTCGGCCAGATCCATGTCGATCTCGCCCGGGTAGCGCGGCGATGCCTGTGTCTCCGCCCAGACCTGGAACGGCCCCGAATGCGCGTCGTTCCACGCCAGCGCGGCTTCGTCATCGCCCGACAGGCTGGACACCAGGTCGTAATACGCCGCCAGATCGATTCGTGACGCGTCCGTGGGCAGGATCGCACCGTGGAATTTCTGCGGCCGGTAGGCCAGGTTCCACCACGGCGGGCTCTTGATGTTGCCGATCGCCTGGCTGAACAGGATCTTGGGGTTCAGCAACAGTTCCAGGTCGCCCTTGCTGAACAGCACGAACGCGAGCTGGAAGAAATCGATGGCGCCGGTGCCGCGGTTGGTCGAGATCGTGATCAGCGATGTCGGGCTGGGCGCGGCGAGCACACCGGCGGCCTTGTCTAGATCGGAGCCGGAGACCGCGAAGTCCCCGATACTGCCGGCGCCGCCGAGCATGGTGCCCAGTTCGACATCGGGATTCGTGGTGTCGATGCGGCCGTTGTGACAGAACACGCAGACCTTGGTGCCGATCTCGCCGGTCCAGGTGCCGTCCGGTTCACGGATCTGCGTGTAGGCCAGCGGCAGTTGGCCCGAGCCACCGTTCGTCTCGTTCGGATCCTCGCCGGGGAGCGGGTAGGGATTGGGCCAGGGCGCCAGCGGAGAACCGTGCCGCTGGGCGACCAGTTCATCGAAGTTGTCGGGGCGCTCGGACAGCCCCCAGACCTGCCACAGATTGTTGTAGTTCTCGGCGTCCACACCGGAAGGCGCGTCCTGGCCTCCCGCGAACGCCACCGGACTGCCGACCTCCCCGTTTCCGAACGCCACGAACTTGCCGATCTCCGCCTGCTCGCGCATCTCTCCGCAGGTGGTCGGGCGTTCCACGCCGATGTCGCAGGACTGCCAGTTAGCGTTGAACGCCACCGCGAGGCCGTCGTTCACGCCGGGTGTCAGCAGTTCGCGCGGGTCGCGGGGCAGCACGGCCGAATCGGCCTTGTCCTCGCAGTAATTCGCCCAGACGTTGCCACCGCGCGCCTTGCCGATCAGCGGGTAGTTCTCGGCGACGCCACAGTCGTCGGGGTTGGACGCGCAACCATCGGGTGGGTCGGTCGCCCCCGTCTGCGGATCACCCCCGCCGCTGCAGGCGGCGGCCAGCATCAACAAGAGCGCGGGCCACAGCCGGTGGGCATGGTGGCGACGTACTGCGGCCACTACGGGCCGTTCACAGCCTTTTTCCAGGCTTTGTTGCGTCATGGTCTCCTCCAATCGTTGTTGGCATGACACTTGTCAAATTATGGTCAAACAGTAAATGACATAAGTCAAATAGTGGCGGATAACCGGTCCCGCGGTGTGGCGTGGCGGTGATTGTTGGGGGGCGCCGGTCCGTGTGTTGCCACGCCGGACAGGCAGAGTGGCGGTTTTAGGCCGGGCTCAGCGCACTGCCGGGTGCGTCGCGCATCCAGCTCGCGATCTCCCGGTCGCCGGGGCCACCGTCGCGCAGGCGCTCGAACACGGCGGTCTGGTCGGCGGGCGGCCCATCCTGCCCATAGCGTTGCTGCGCCTCGATCCGCTCGATGTCGATTTCCAGGCCGACGATGGCGGGCAGCAGCCGGTCGACATAGGTCGGGTCGGGGCGCCAGTTGCTGTCTGGTGAGCCAAACGCCGCAAAGCTGCGGTCGAGAATGGCGCGGACGGCCTCCGGTGATTCGATCAGCCGGGCGCAGCCGTGCACATGCGCCGCGGCGTAATACCAGGTCGAGACGCGTGGCTGCGTCACGTACCACTCGGCGGAGACATAGGTTTGCGGACCGGTGAAGCTCACCAGCACCTCGGGACCGGTGGCGAGCGCCTCGCAGTGCCGGTTTGCTCGCGCCAGGTGGCCGACGAGGGTGCCTCCGGTGCCACGATCCCCGTCCAGATAAAACGGCACGGGCGTGGCGTTCAGCGGGGCGGCGGTCACGACGGTGCCAAGGCGGATCCGGCGGACCAGGTCATGGCCGGCTTTCAGTTCGGGCTGCTCGAACGGGGCGGGAGTCCACATGGTTCAGCTCCGGCGATTGGATTTGAAGATGTGCCGCATCCAGGCCGCCGCGTCGTCCAGTGCCGTTTCCGCCACCGGCGCGACGGACACCGCCTCCAGAAAGCTGTGCACGGTGCCCGCGTAGCGGCGCAGATCGGCGTTGACGCCGGCTTGTTGCAATCCCCGGTACAGCCGTTCGCTGTCGTCGGCGAGCACATCGTATTCGGTGGCGCACAGCAGCGTGGAAGGCAGTCCGGCCAGGTCGGCTTCCACCGGCGCGAGCAGCGGGTCATCCAGCAGCTCGGGGTCACCCGCGTAGGCCGCCCAGAAGCCGTGCATCTCTTCCGCGGACAGCAGGTAGCGACCGTCGCCGAAGCGTGAATACGAGGCGCTGTCGCAGCGGGGATCAAACGCTCCATAGTTCAGCAGCAGCCCGGCCAGCGCCTCGCCCATGCCGGCGTCTCGCAGCGTCAGCGCCGTCGCGACCGCCAGATTCGCGCCGGCCGAATCGCCGCCGAGGATCAGACGCCCGGGATCGACCGGCAGGTCCAGCCGCCCGCGGGCCAGGGCGCGGGTGATGGCGGAAATCTCCAGGATCGGTCGCGGAAACACCGCTTCCGGCGCCAGCGAATAGTCGATGCCGACCACCGCGCAACCGGTCCTCGCGGCGTATTCGCGCATCAGACGGTCGTGGGTGTCCAGATCGAACATCACCCAGCCGCCGCCATGGATGTAGAGCAGGGCCGGCAACGCCGTTTCATCGGTTGGCAGATGCACGCGAATCGGAATCCGGCCGGCGGCCGTGGGGACAATGCGGTTGATGCTGCGGTGCATGACCGGTCCGCCGCGGGTCCAGGGTGCGCGGACCAGGGAGGCGACGCGGCGGCGTTCGGCCGGTATCCCGAAGTCGGCATCCGCGTGTTCCTCGTAGCCGCGGGTCAGGGCGTCGACGAAGGTCTCCATGCCCTCGGCCAGTGTCTCGCCGTGCGCGGCGGCCAGTTCGCGGACGGGCGAAGCGATCTCGACCACGGGATCAGCCCCAGAGGCCGGGCCAGGGCGGCTGCATCACGCCCGCGTTCTCGACGATGCCGCCCGGCCAGTCCTCGGCCTGGAGCATCGGGCCGTCCAGATCGCAGACCTCGCAGATCTGCGCCAGCACCATTGCCGGCGCCATCGCCGCCGAGCCGCCGACCATGCAGCCCACCATCAGCCGCAGTCCGTTGGCACGCGCCGCATGCGCCAGCTCCAGGGCGGCGGTCAGGCCACCGGTCTTGTCCAGCTTGATGTTGATGAAATCGTAGCGGCCCTTGAGATGCGGCAGGTCGGCCAGCGTCTCCGCCGATTCGTCGGCGCAGAGCGGGACCGGGCTGTCATAGTCGATGAGGGCGTCGTCGGAGCCCGCGGACACCGGCTGTTCCAGCAGGTCGACACCAAGCCGGGCCATGTCCGGCGCGACGGCGCGCAGCTGATCGACCGTCCAGGACTGATTCGAGTCCACGACCAGGCGGGCGTCCGGCGCGCCGCGGCGGACCGCTTCGATCGCGGCCACGGGGTCGCTGGCGTCGACCTTGATCTTCAGCCACGGATAGTGCGCCAACCGGGTCGCCGCCTCGGCATAGGCCTCGGTGTCGCGGATGCCGATGGTCATCACCGAGGTGATGGCATCGCCCCGGGGCATGCCCGCGCGGGTCCAGGCGCGTGTTCCGCTGCGCTTGGATTCCAGATCCCAGAGCGCGGCGTCCAGTGCGTTGCGGGCGCCACAGGGCGGCAGCACGTCCAGCAGCTGTTCCCGCGTCAGCCCCGCTTCCACGCGGGCGCGGGCGGTTTCCAGATCCCCCAGCATTCGCGCCTGGGTGTCGCCGCGGTAGGGCACGCCGGCGGCCTCGCCCAGGCCTTCCAGATCGCCATCACGCAGTCGGACGACGACGACATCCGCCGTGGTCTGTACACCACGCGAGATCACGAAGGGTTCCTTCAGCGCCCAGGCCCGCGTCTCCACGGTCAGCGACAGGCTCATGCAGCGAGCAGCCGGTCGATCACGGCGTCCGCCGGGGTCTTCATCGGGTCGAAGCAGGGCACGCCCAGCAGCGCCGATGCCTCGGACATCGCGGTTTCGGCCGCGGTGTCGGACAGGCCGGAGGTGTTGAGGCTCACGCCGACGATACGCACGTCCGGATTGGTCAGGCGCGCGGCTTCCAGATACCGGCGAGCGATCTCGTCGAGTGGCGGGATGGCGGCATTCGGGCAGGTCACGATATGCGTGCGTGTGGGGTCATGGCAGATCACCAGGGCATCGGGCTGTGAACCGTGCAACAGGCCCAGTGTGACGGCGGCGTAGGACGGATGCAGCAGTGCTCCCTGACCTTCGATCACGTCCCAGTGATCCGGGTCGGCGTCGGGGCTCAGCGCTTCCGCGGCACCGGCGACGAAGTCGGCCACCACCGAATCGATCGGAATGCCGCCGCCCGCGATCAGGATGCCGGTCTGCCCGGTGGCGCGGAAATCGGCGTCGATGCCACGGGCTTTCAGCGCCGCTGCCAGGGTGAGCGCCGTGTACTTCTTGCCCAGGGCGCAATCGGTGCCGACGGTGTGCAGGCGCTTGCCCGAGCGCTTGCGGCCAGTCGCCACCGACAGGCCGACCGGGGGCACGCGAACGTCGATCAGTTGAACGCCGGCGGCCTGCGCGGCGGCGGCAAGCTCCGGGATGTCGCTGAGCCGCGTGTGCATGCCGGCGACCACATCCATGCCGGCCTGGATCGCCGCGAGCAGGGTGGGACGCCAGTGGTCGGGGATGCGACCGCCGGGCGCCGCGGCGCCCAGTACCAGTGTCTTGGCGCCGTGCTCGCGCGCCGCGGTGGCCGGATCGCACTCCGGCAACCCCAGATCCAGGCCGGAGCCAGGCAGGCTGATCTGCGCGGCGCAGTCGTCCGGCGCCCAGTCGCGGATGCCGAACGCGGTCTTCGCATGCGGCTTGTAGCTGATGTCGCCGACGAACAGCAGATAGGGCTTGCGCAATGCCAACGGGGCACCTGGCGAGCCGGCGGTTGGAGACGTGGAGCGGGCGGCGGTAGTCATGGAGTCGGCGAGGCCTGTCACGGGAACAGCGGTCTGAAAGATGTGGTGCAAGCCTGACGCTCGGGCCCGGTTGCCTCCATCCGTAGAATTGCTGGAATTCCCCGGGACCGTGGCCGCCTCAGTCCTCCGCCGCCATGAACGGATGTGCGTAACCGCCGCGTGAGGCGTTGAAGGTTTCCTTGACCGTGCGAGGCGAGGTCCAGCGCGCCAGGCTCCAGGTCGATCCAGCCTTGTCGTTCGTTCCGGAGGCGCGACTGCCACCGAAGGGCTGTTGACCAACCAGCGCGCCGGTGGGCTTGTCGTTGAGATACAGATTGCCCGCCGTGTAGCGCAGCGCGGCGCTGGCGCTTTGCAACGCGGCGCGGTCGTTGGCGAAGATGGCACCGGTCAGCGCGTAGTCCGCGGTGGTATCAATCGTGTTCAGCAGCGCGTCGTATTCGGCATCCGGATAGACGTGGGCGCAGGTGATCGGGCCGAAGTATTCATCCTTCATGAATGCCGCGGCGGGGTTGGTGGTCCGCAGCAATGTCGGTTCGATGAAGTAACCGACGGACTGGTCGCCGCGGCCCCCGGTCAGGATCTCGGTGTCCGGATCGGACTTCGCCGCCTCGAAGACTTCCATGTGGCGCGACCAGGCGCCTTCGTGGATCACTGCGGTCATGAAGTTGCCGAAGTCGCGGACATCGCCCATGCGAATGGTCGCGATCTCGTCGCAAAGCCGCTCGCGCAGACCGGGCCACAGCGATTCGGGCAGGTACAGCCGCGACGGCGCCGAGCACTTCTGTCCCTGGTATTCGAAGGCGCCACGGAGGATCGCCGGGACGAGCTGCTCGGGATCGGCGCTGGCATGCGCGAGGATGAAGTTCTTGCCGCCGGTTTCGCCGACCAGGCGCGGAATCGATCGGTGCGCGTGGGTGGCGGCCGCATGCTGCAACCGGTCGAACACCTGCGTGGACCCGGTGAAGTGCACGCCGGCCAGCATCGGATGCGCCATGACCGTCGAGGTGACCTCCGCCGCGTCGCCATAGACCAGATTGATCACGCCATCGGGCAGGCCGGCCGCCTGCAACAGCTTCATGATGTAGTGAGCCGAGAGCTTGGCCGCCGGTGACGGCTTCCAGACCACGGTATTGCCCATCAGCGCCGGCGCGCTGGGCAGGTTGCCGGCGATGGCGGTGAAGTTGAACGGCGAGACCGCGTAGACGAAACCTTCCAGCGGACGGTAGTCGATATGGGTCCAGGCGCCGTCGGCGTTCTGCGGCTGCTGCGCGAGGATCTGCTGCATGAAGTCGACGTTGTAACGCCAGAAGTCGATCAGCTCGCAGGCCGAATCCACTTCGGCCTGCTGCACGTTTTTCGACTGGCCCAGCATCGTTGCGGCGTTCAGGGTCTGCCGCCAGTCACCGGACAGCCGCTCCGCCGCGCGCAGGAAGATCGCGGCGCGCTCCTCGGCGGGCCAGTTCGCCCAGTCGGCTCTGGCCTTGAGCGCGGCGTCGATCGCGTCCCGGACTTCGATGGTGCCGGCGAGGTGGGCCTGACCCAGCACGTGCTGGTGGTCATGCGGCATCCGCGCGGCTTCGAGGCGGCCCGTCGTGACGTCCCGGCCGCCGATCACGCAGGGCATGTCGGTGTTCTCGCCGGCCATGGTCTCCAGCGCGGTGCGCAACGCGGCGCGTTCCGGTGTGCCCGGGGCATAGGACAGTTCGGGTTCGTTCAGAGGCGGGGGGTAGGGCGCGCGGCCGGCTGCATGCTGCATGGTGACAAGGGGGATTGAGCGAGCGCCCAGCCTAGAAACATCGACCCGGGCACGCGCGCGCCGGCTGGTCACTTGCTGTCGGAAATGCGACAGCTCGGTGACATGGCGCAATCACGACATCGCATGACGGCTTTTCCGGAGGCCGGAGCGGCGGGGTTTTCTACGGTGTGAGGGCCGGTTGTTGTGCCGGCGTCGCCATGTGATCCACCGGAATCCCCGAATGCCTCCAGTCGCCTGTGCCGTCTCGTCAGAAACCGTTCGCCTGAGCCACCGGGCATGAGCGCGGGCGCCGAACTGCGCTGGTCCTCCCGGGTCGCGTTCTACCTTGGCGCGGCCGGCGCCGCCGTCGGTCTTGGCAGCATCTGGCGGTTTCCCTATCTGGCCGGATCCAGCGGCGGCAGCGCATTCATACTCGTGTTCGTCATCGCCTGTCTGCTGATTGCCACGCCGCTGCTGGCGGCCGAGTTCGCGATCGGTCGCGGCGCCCGTGTCAGTCCGCCCGCGGCGGCCGGCTCCATCGCGGCGCGTGTGGGTGGCGGTCGTCGCTGGAACGCCATCGGCGTCATGGGCGCGCTGTCCTCGTTCGTGGTGTCGTCCTATTACATGCTGATTGCCGGCTGGGTGCTGGCCTATACATTCAAGGCTGGCGTCGGGATGCTCTCGTCCGCCGGCCCCGATGGCACCCAGGCGATCTGGGACGACTTTCTCGCCGATCCGGTGGAGATGGCGCTGTGGCATCTCGCCTTTGTTGTTGGCGTCGCCGTCATCACCTCGCGTGGGTTGCAGCGCGGCATCGAAGTCGCCAACAAGATTCGCGCGCCGGGGCTGCTGATTCTGCTGCTGATTCTCGTCGCCTACGCGCTGATCACCGGTGACGTGCGCCAGGGCCTGGCCTTCGCGTTCCGGCCCGACTTTTCCGCCATCGATTCCGATGTGGTGCTCGCCGCGATCGGCCAGGCGTTCTACGCCACCGGTGTCGGCCAGGCGATGATGATCGCCTACGGCGCCTATGTGCCGCGTGGGACCTCGCTGCTGAAGACCTCGGGCATCGTCACCGGGTCGATTCTGCTGGTGTCACTGCTGGCGACGCTGATGATCTTTCCGCTGGTATTCGGCTACGGCATGGACCCGGCCCAGGGCTCGCAGCTCGTGTTCGAGGTGCTGCCCCGCGCCTTCGCCGAGATGCCCGGCGGCCGCGTGGTTGGCACGCTGTTCTTCCTGCTGCTCGTGCTGGCGGCCCTGATGCCGTCGGTGGGGTCGGTCGAGCCCACCGTGGCCTGGGCGCACGAGCGCTTCCGCGCCTCGCGCCAGCGCACGACGTTGATCGTGCTCACGGCCTCCTGGCTGCTGGGCATCGGTTCGGTGATGTCGTTCAATCTGCTGGCGGACTGGCACCCGCTGGGCGCCATCGCCTTGTTCGAGGGCAAGACCCTGTTCGACACGCTGGACTACTTTGCCGCCAACGTGATGATGCCGCTGGGCGCGTTGCTCACCAGCCTGCTGCTGGGCTGGCGCGTGCGTCAGGCCTATGTCGAGGAGCTGGAGGAAGCCACGCCCTGGGCGCGCAGGGCGGCGGTGTGGCTGCTGCGCTGGCTTTGCCCGATCGCGATCTTCGCGGTGTTGCTCATGACCGCGCTGCCCTGAGGCAGCGGCGGTCCGGATGATGCGTCACCGATCCCGCGTCGAGGCTCAGAGGCTGTCGACCACGCCGCCATCGACGCGCAGCGCGGCGCCGGTGGTGGCCGATGCCTGCGCCGAGCAGGTATAGACGATCAGGTTGGCGACTTCCTCGACACTGGCCGGGCGCTGGATGATCGACGAAGGACGGTTGGCCATGACGAATTCCCGGCCAACCTCATCGAGCGTCTTGCCGGACTTCTCCATCTCATCCCGCAGCATGTCGATCAGTCCGTCGGAATACGTGGGGCCAGGCAGGATCGAATTGACGGTGATGCCGGTGTCCGCCATGCGCTTGGCCAGTCCGCGCGCAATCGAGGTCACCGCGGTCTTGGTGAAGCCGTAGTGGATCATGTCCGCCGGGATATTGAACGCCGATTCCGAGGACAGGAACACGGCGCGGCCCCAGCCACGCTCCCGCATGCCGGGCAGGTAGGCCCGCGACAGTCGCACACCGGACATCACGTTCACTTCGAAGAACCGGGTCCAGTCGCTGTCCGGCGTCTCGAAGAAATCCTGCGGACCGAAGATGCCCAGATTGTTGACCAGGATGTCGCAGGACGGCTGTGCCGCCACCAGCGCATCGCAGCCCTGGGCGGAGCCCAGATCCAACGCAATACCGATGACCTCCGCATCAGGCGCCGTCTGTTTCACCGCCTCGATCGCGGTGTCGACATCCGCCTGCTTGCGGCCATTGACCACGACGGTGGCGCCGGCTGCGGCCAGCCCCTTGGCCGCGCCCAGACCAATGCCCTTGGTGGAGCCGGTGACGATGGCGGTTTTTCCGGTGAGGTCGATCTTCATGTGTTGTGCTCTGCGGGAGAAAAACAGCACCCTAAACGCGTGTTCTGGCGAAATAATTGGGCTTGATGAAAAGTCATCATTCATAATTCATGAATGATCGATCTGCTCAGGCACATCCGCATCTACATCGACATCGTCGATCACGGCAGCCTGGCCGGGGCCGCGCGGGCGCGTGATCTGGCGCCCCCGGCCGTCACGGCCAGCCTGCAACGGCTGGAGGATCACCTCGGCGCCACACTGATCCTGCGGTCCACCCGCAGGCTCTCGCTGACCGCCGAGGGTGAGCGCTTTCTGGATGAATGCCGGCGCATCGTCGGCGATCTGGACGAGGCCATCGAGCAGGTGGCGGACGCCGGTCTGCTCAGGGGGGCGATCCGCCTGACGTCGATCAACGATTTCGGGCGCTCGCGGCTGTCCGGGCTGATCGACGGCTTTCAGGCACGGCATCCCGAGGTGAGCTTCGAGCTGGCGCTGGGCGACGACGTGCGGGACCTGATCGACGAGGGTTACGACCTCGCGCTTCGCACCGGCCCGCTGACGGATTCGCGGCTCAAGGCGCGCCTGATCCAGCGCGGCGGGCGCTCGATCTGCGCCTCACCCGCGTACTGGTCACGGCACGGCAGGCCCGACCGGCCCGAGGAGCTGGTCGAGCACAATTGCCTGGTGCTGTCGCGGATGGGCCATCCGCAAAGTACCTGGCGGTTCGTCGACGGCGCCCGGGAGCTGGCGGTCCAGGTTTCCGGCAACCGGACGGCCAACGATGGCGGTTTGTTGCGACAGTGGGCCGTTGCCGGGGCCGGCGTGGTGATGAAGTCGGATTACGACATTGCCGCCGACGTGGCGGCGGGGCGGTTGGAAACCGTCCTCGACGGTTTCCGGCAAACGGAGATCAATCTCTACGCGGTCCATGCCGTGGGCAGGCGTCCTTCGCGTCGCGTGCTGGCGTTCATCGATTACCTGGCCGAGAACCTCTGAGTACCCGCCACGGTGGCGGATGGCTCATGCGAAGCGTCCGTCCAGCGCGAACGAGTCCAGGTCGATGTCGCTGCGTCCGTCCACCAGCCGCTGCGCCACCGCTTCGCCGATGGCCGCGGAGTGCTTGAAGCCGTGGCCGGAGCAGGGCGACACCAGCAGGATGTGCTCGGATTCCGGATGCGTGTCGATGACGAAGCGCGTGTCCGGCGTCACCGTGTACATGCAGGTCGCGGTCTGGATGCAGTTACTACTGAGCGTCGGAAAGCAGGGCGCGACATTCTGTTCGTACATCCGGCGAATCTCGGCTTCGGACACCACGCGGTCGATGCTGTCCGGTGTCGTGCTGTCCAGATAGTTGCCGCTGGCGATCTTCACGCCGCCGGCCGGGCGATCCAGCGCTGGAAAGCCGTAGAGTGAATGCGCCGCCCGCTGCGATTCCCAGATGAACACCGGAAAGTCTTCCGGCGCGTAGGACGGCGCATCGTGCGCGGGCTCGAACCAGTAGAGCACCTGACGCGTCACGCGGAACCAGTTGTCCGCGACCGTCCCCAGCAGCTCCGGCAACCGGGCGCCCGCGGTCAGCACCAGGCGTTCCGCCGTGTAGGTGCCGGATTCCGTGCGCACGGTGACGCCGCCGTCACCGGTTTCGAACCCGAGCAGCGTGTCGCCGGTGCGCAGCGTCGCGCCGAACTGGCGCGCCAGCTTCAGTTGAACCTCGATGCAGCGCTCGGGGCAGACGAAGCCGGCACCGGGTTCGAAGTACGCATACTCATCCTCGGCCAGCGCGAACTGCGGATACCGCCGCTGCATGTCGGTGCGGTCGAGGATATCGTGCGCGATGCCGTACTTGCGGGCGGCGCGGAGGGTGTTGCCGAAGAAATCCTCGGCGTGGTCATTGCGCGCTGGCGTCGGACTCGAAATCACCAGTCCGCCGGTAACCGTCAGCAACTCGCAACCGGTGGCGGCTTCCAGTTCCCGCCAGATCGCATGCGAGCGCAACGCGAGCGGCGTGTACCCGGGCCCCTCGCCGATGGCCCGACGGGTCAGACGGGTATGGCCGTGGCTGGAGCCTTCGCTGTGCGGCGGGCGGTGCGTGTCGAAGCCGAGTACCCGCAGGCCGCGCTTGCTGAGCTGGTAGGTCGTGGCCGAGCCCATGGCCCCGAGGCCGACGACGATGACGTCCCACATGTGCATTGAGCTCCTTGGTCGGTAGGTGAGATTTCCGATGTGGCGTGATTCCGGGCCGCCTAGGCTGAGCAACCCCTTTGTCCGGATGGCAACCCATGAACATTCGTCCTGTCCTGCTGGTGGTCGGCCTCGCGTTCGCCGGCCCCACGCTCGCGGAGACCCCCGACATCCCGCGCAGCATCATCGAGGTGTTCCATATCGCCCCGGGTCAGCACGAGGCCTTTCTCGAACGCATCGCGCAGCAGGAGCGCGCCGCAAAGGCCGTGGGTCTGGACCCGGGTGATCTGTACATCCACGAGGCCGGCGCCAGCTGGGATTTCGTCCTGGTCAAGCCGCTCGGGCAGGACGACGGGAAATGGGAGCAGATGATGAAGATCCTTCATGACGAGGGGTATCCCAGCGGGCCGGACTTCTTTTTCGAATTTCGCAGGATGTACACGTCGCACGAGGACACCTACGTGCTCGGGCCCACCCGCGCCACGGACTATCTGGCCACGCGTGATGAGGCGGCCGACTAGTCATACATTTCGCTGGGCAGGCAGCCCAGCGCGCGCTTGAACATCACGGTGAAGGCGCTGGGACTGCGATAGCCGAGATCCAGCGCCACGCTGGTCACCGGGGTTCCGGCGGCGAGGCGATCCATCGCCTCCAGCAATCGAACCTGACGGCGCCAGAGTCCGAAGCTGAGCTGCATTTCCTTGCGAAACAGCCGCTCCAGCGTACGGGCGCTGGCGCCGGCCACGTCACCCCATTGCGAACAGGTTCGCGGGCTTGCGGGATCATCGAGCAGGGCGCGGCAGACCTTGCGCAGCCGCGGGTCCTGCGGCATGCGGATCTGCATGGGCTGCACGTTCATCGCGTGGATCTCGGAAAGCATCAACGCGGTGGCATGCGCGGTCAGCGCGGGATTCCAGTCCGCGGTCTGCCGGTGCGTCAGTCGCAGCGCCAGCTCCCGGAACAGCGGCGACACGTTGACGACGCAGCATTGCCGGGGCAGGGCGCCGACCACATCGGGGCGCAGATATAGCGTGCAAAGCCTCACCGGTGTCGAGGCCCGGATGCCGTGGCGGGTCAGCGGGGGCACCCACACCGCGCGCGACGGTGGAACAACCCAGACACCGGCCGGGGTCTCCACGCGCATCACCCCTTCGGAGGCGTAGATCAACTGCGCCTCGGCATGCTGGTGCTGCTCGACCACCGAACCCCTTGGATAGTCGCGCGTGCAGGTCGTGATCGTCTCCGCCTGCAAACGCCCCGTCTCCATTACGGGGGTGGCGGCGGCCGTCATGACCGGGTGCATCCCGTCCGGCGCGATGGCCGCGTCCAGAGGCGTCACGGCGTGTCTCCGGCCAGCAGGGCGGTCGGCGTTTCGGGGTCCGGTGCGGTGGTCGCCAATCGTCTCGCGGTGTCGCGGATCAGCCGGCAGATCCCGGCCAGCAGCAGGGCGCCGACGAGGATCAGTCCGGCCTGCCGGGCGAAGGCATCTGCCAGGCCGTCGACGGCGTCCAGGTTCAGCCAGGCGCTGAATTCCCCGGCCAGCTTGCCGCCCAGGCCGGCGGCGACAAACCACGCGCCCATGGCCACGCCGACCAGTCGCGCCGGGGCGATCTGCGTCACGCTGCTGAGCCCCACCGGGCTCAGGCACATTTCGCCGATGCCGATCAACCCGTACACGGCCAGTAGCCACAACGGGCTGACGGCAGCGGTCTGCGCGGCGGCGGCCGCCGGAATCATCACCGCCAGCGCGGCCGCCGCGGCGAACAGGCCGATGACCATCTTGGTGGCGCTGTCCGGTTGGCGTGTGCCGAGGCGAATCCACAGCGCCGAAAACAGCGGCGCGAGCACGATGACGTACAGCGCGGGTACCGACTGGAACCAGGACGACGGGAACACCCAGCCGAACAGCTCGGTGCGGGTGTAGCGGTCGGCGAACAGGTTCAGCGATGCGGCGGCCTGCTGGAGCACCGAGAAGAACAGGATGGAGCAGGCGCAGAAGAAGGCGATGACGCCAAAGCGTCGCGACAGATCGGCCCATCCCGAGGGGGGCGCGACCGGACGGCTCCAGCCCGTGCCGGGCCGTGCGGCGCGGATCGCCGGCCAGCGCCGCGCCACGAACACGATCAGGCCGAGCAGCATGCCGACGCCCGCCGCGCCGAATCCCCAGTGCCAGCTCGTGCGCGGGTCCAGGCCCAGTTCGGCAAGGGCGTCGCGGAACCGGTCCGACTGCGCCAGATAGCCGCAGATCAGCGGGGCGAGGAAGGCGCCGACGTTGATGCCCATGTAGAACAGCGAAAAGCCGGCATCGCGCCGGTCGTCATCGGCCGCGTAGAGTTGCCCGACCAGCACGCTGATGTTCGGCTTGAGCAGGCCGGTGCCCGCGGCCACGAAGCCAAGCCCGGTGAGCAGAGCCGCCGCCGAGTGGCCCAGCGCCATCAGCGCGTGGCCGGCGGTGATGATGACCCCGCCGATCAGCACCGCGCGATCGGGTCCGGTCCAGCGGTCGGCGATGAAGCCACCGGCCACCGACAGCAGGTAGACCGCCATCGCGTAGTTGCCATAGAGCACCACGGCATCGTCGGTTGCATACCCCAGGCCGCCCTCGTCGACGGGCAGCACCAGGTAGAGCACCAGGATCGCGCTCAGGCCGTAGAAGCTGAAGCGTTCCCACAGCTCGGTGAAGAACAGACAGCGCAGTCCGTCCGGATGTCGACTGAATGCGAGCACGGCGATGTCCCAAAGCAGAGAGCACACCGTAGGACTGTCTGGAACCCGTCACATCGGCAGAACTGCGTAATCTGCGGGTCGGTGGTTCTCCCGATGAACCGGGGCGGGAAGCGTCTACACTGGCGCCACATTTTTCATCGCCCGGCGCGACCGGGCCCGCGCCGTGACCGATTTGAATACCGCCGAGCTGTTCGAGCATGTCGAGACCACCTGGGACGACGAGATCATCCCGCAGCTGATCGACTACATCCGCATTCCTAACAAGTCGCCGCTGTTCGACGCCGACTGGGAGGCGCACGGCTACATGGAGCAGGCGGTCACGCTGATGACCGACTGGGCCCGCAGGCAGCCGGTCGCGGGGATGAGCCTGGAGGTGGTGCGACTGCCGGGGCGCACGCCGCTGATCTTCATCGAGGTCGCCGGCAGCGGGTCGGAAACGGTGATGCTCTACGGTCACCTGGACAAGCAGCCGGAGATGACCGGTTGGGCCGAGCACCTGGGCCCGTGGAAGCCGGTGATCGAGAACAACCGCCTGTTCGGCCGCGGCGGCGCCGATGACGGTTACGCCATCTTCGCGTCGCTGACCGCCATCGCCGCGTTGCAGGCGCAGGGGATTCCCCACGCCCGCTGCGTGCTGATCATCGAGGCCTGCGAGGAGTCCGGCAGCGACGATTTGCCGTACTACGTCGATCATCTGGCCGACCGCATTGGCGCGCCGTCGCTGGTCGTCTGCCTGGACTCCGGTTGCGGCGACTACCGGCGGCTGTGGTCCACCACGTCGCTGCGCGGCATGCTTTCCGGCGACCTGCGCGTGGACGTGCTGCGCGAGGGCGTGCATTCCGGCGATGCCTCCGGCGTGGTGCCTTCCAGCTTCCGTGTGCTGCGTCAGCTTCTGGAACGCATCGAGGATGCCGACACCGGTGAGGTTCGCTTGCCCGCGCTGCATGCCCCGGTGCCGGAGCAGCGCATCGAGCAGGCCCGCCACACGGCGCAGGTGATGGGCGAGCAGGTGTCACGACGCTTTCCCTTCGTGCAGGGGATGGCGGCGGCCGCGTCCGAGCCGGTGGATCTGGTGCTGGCGCGCAGCTGGAAGCCGACGATCTCCGTCACCGGCGTCGACGGCATGCCCCCGCTGGCATCCGCCGGCAACGTGCTGCGGCCCTACACCACGGTCAAGCTGAGCGTGAGGCTGCCGCCCACCGTCGATGCCGAGGCGGCGTCGGCCGCGCTCAAGGCCGAGCTGGAGCGTGATCCGCCGTATGGCGCGACCGTCAGCTTCGATCTGCACGAATTCGCCAATGGCTGGGAGGCGCCGCCGCTGGCCGACTGGCTCAAGGACGCCGTGGACCGTGCGTCGGCACGCTACTTCGGCGAGCCCGCCGCCTACAACGGCGAGGGTGGCTCGATCCCGTTCATGGGCATGCTGGGCGAGAAGTTTCCGGATGCCCAGTTCCTCATCACCGGTGTGCTGGGTCCGAACTCCAATGCCCACGGGCCGAACGAGTTCCTGGACATCCCCACGGGCAAGCGGCTGACCGCCTGTGTCGCCGATGTCCTGGCCACGCATGTCGGCGTATTCGGCTGAGGCTGGCTCACCGCTTGCGTTGTCCTCCGGCCGGACGGTTCCGGCCGGAGAGGGGTTCCACATGAACTGGCAGTTTCGACCCTGTGTGGCCGAGGACGCCGAGGCCGCGGTGCCGCTGATCTACAGCTCCGGACCCGCGGCCTTCGACTACGGCTTCGCCCACGGCGGGCTAACCGCGGAGGAATTCCTCACGCGCACGTTTCGCGACGGGCGGGGGCTGTTCGGCTATCGCAATCATTGCGCGGTGGTACAGGACGGTCGCCTGGTCGCCGTGGGGGCGTTCTACAGCGGCGCGGAAGCCGGCGCCATGTCTCGCGCCGTGGCGTTCCAGATTCTGCGGCACTATCCGCCTCGGCTCGTGCCGCGTGTGCTGAGCCACGCGTTGCGCCTGGATCGCCTGCTGCCGCCGCCATCGCGCCGTACTCACTACGCCGCGCATCTCGGTGTGGCGCCGGAATCCCGGGGGCAGGGCATCGGCGAAGCGCTGCTGACTTATCAACGCGAACTCGCCGTCGAGCAGGGGCGCCGGATTTACGCCCTGGACGTGGCGGTCACCAATCCGCGGGCGCAGCGTCTGTATGAGCGCTTTGGCTTTCGCGTCGTCGCCGAGCGCGGGTTCAATGGTCCGGTGCCGGATGCACGGCGGATGGAAATGCCGCTGAGCTGAGCGGTCTTGCCCGCGCGGTCAGCCGCTCTCGCCGAGCTGGAATGGCTGCTGCCATCGGGCGCCGATGATGTCCGCGTCCTCGCCCGCCTCGCGGCTGCGTCGCCAGCCGATTTCCAGGGTGCCGCCGTGGTCAAACTGGTAGCCACCGGAGAGTTGCAGCAGCCGGTCGTCAGTCTCGCCGCCGATCCGACGTCGGGTGTGGCTGGCCGCGAGCTGCCAGCGGCGATGCAGGTGGATCACGGCGCCGGTGGTCAGCCAGCTGGCGTCGGCGTCCTGCGTCTCGAAGTGCTGGATATCCACGTATTCCACGAGAACGTCTGCGCCGAGCGTGGGGCTGAACAGGGTTCCGTGTTCCAAGGTGACCGCGACACCGGTCTCGTCCTCCGCCGTCGGGTCGGCATCGCCGGCGCCCTGATGCCGGTAGGCGATCGTGGCGACCAGTCGCTCCACCCCCAGCAGCCGCTCCACGCCAAGCGTCGCCGTGCCCGACGCGATGCTGTCCGTGTTGGCCGGTCCGCCAGCCTCGCGATCCGTGCGTGGCCGCGACGTGATCACGGCGTCGGACAGCGCCGTGGTGTCGGCGACATAGGCGTTGATGCTGCCGCTCCAGCGGCCCAGCGCATGGTCGGGTCCGGTGTGCTCCAGACCGGCGCCAAGCCGCTCGGTGATCTCGTAGCCCTCGGCGAATTGTCGACTCCAGATGCCGCGGCCATCGTTCCAGGCGCTGCCGAATGCGGGATTGAACTTGCCCAGCGTGGCCTGCCACGACCCCTGCTCGACGACCAGCTTCAGCTCCTCGACGAAGACCCCTTCGTCGCCCGCCCAGTGGTCGTCATTCACCGCCGGGTCACGCAGCGATTCGAGCACCAGGGTGCTCTCCAGACGGACTCCCGGGGTCAGCGTCCAGGTGGGTGCCAGTTCACCCCGCGCCAGCAGCGTGGAGTGACCCGACCGGCCGTCGCTGTCGTGGTGGGTCACCTGCTCCAGTTGCAGTTCCGCGAAGCCCGTCGCGGCCAGTGCGGACCGGCTTTGTGACTCGGGAGCGAAGAACAGGCCCAGCGAGGCGAGAACGCTGTTGCGGCAGACGCCGATGAGATCGGTCATGGTGCTTGGGAGTGGGTCGTTGCATTGGGGGCGAACGCACGGGTGATCAGCCAGCCGGCGGCGGCGATGAGCGTCAGCCACAGCAGCCAGGCGGGCCACAGGCCGGACAGCATCAGCAGCAGGCCGGGCAGCAGGACGATCATCGTCAGTCCGCGTCGGATCGCTGTCGTCCAGGGCCGTGCGCGATTTCTGGCCGCTCGCAGGCGCTTGCCATCGCGCCAGGCGAGCGCCGTCAGCGCCGGGACGCTGACCAGCAGGGCGAGCAGGGCCGGCAACCAGGTAATCATCCGGCGCCGTCCTCGATCCGGCGGGTACGGCGGGCGCGGGCGGGTTCGGAGGCTGGACGCTTGCGCCACAGCAGGACGAGGGCGGTGAGCACCATGGCCGCATCGAGTACCAGGACCGTGATCTGGCCCTGGACGATGGCATCGACCCAGCCCGGACCACCGGTGAGCCAGCGCAGCGACACGGAGAGCAGCAGCGCGAGTCCGGTGGCGCGCCGCAGTCGGACTCGCGCCACCGTCGCCGGTGCCGTCATCGTGGCGACGATCGCGAGCAGCAGGCCCAGTCCGAAGGCGGTGAAGATCGCGGTGTAAATGTTCAGCGGCAGGCCGATGCCGACGAAGAACCCGGCCGGCGCCAACGCCATCGCGCAGGGCAGCCCGTAGCCGATG
>NZ_CAXFCL010000234.1:0-1997 GCF_964000955.1 uncultured Abyssibacter sp. | reverse complement strand
GCTGGTCAGGATTGAACGGCTTGACCAGCCAGCCCGTCGCACCCGCCTGTTTGCCGGCCGCCTTCTTGTCGGCGCCGGCCTCGGTAGTGAGGATCAGCAACGGCGTGAACTTGTAGGAATCCAGCCCACGCAGTTCGCGGACGAGCGTGATGCCGTCCATGTTTGGCATGTTCACATCGGCCAGCACCAGCGAGTAATTGCCGGCGCGGGCCTTGTCCAGCGCGATCTGGCCGTCCTCGGCCTCCTCCACGTCGAAGCCAGCATCGCGCAGCGTGTACGCGACCATCTGACGCATGGAGGGTGAATCGTCGACGGCGAGAATCTTTTTCATCAGTGTGTCTCCGTGGTGTCCGGAAGAGAGTCAAGGGCAAGAACCGATTCCAGGCCCAGCAGGCGGGCACCATCGACCAGCACTTCGGACGCGGCCGACCAGTCGGTCTGGCGACCAAAACGTTTGCGCTCCGTCACGAAGCTGGCGATCAGTTGCAGGCCCGGCGTGTCGACCCGAACAATGTCCTGGCCGTCGAGGGTGACGGGCTGCTCGCTGTTGCGGGCATCCATCAACTGCGCGTGCAACGTCGCGATTTCGCGAATGGAGAGTTCTCCATTGAGATCAACGGTCACGGATGGATTGGTCATGGCTATCTCCCGTGGGCTTCCTGACGGTTCATCGGCCGCCTTTCGAAAATCTGAACAATCAATGCGGCCCATTGGCCGACGGCTCGAGACGCGTGATCAGCCGTGCCTCCGCGGGCGTGAGGCCGTACTCCTTGATCAACAGCTCCGGAGCGATCCCGTCGCGTGCCAGCGACCGCGCATGCTCCAGCCCCCAACGCCGCTCCAGCGCGCGATGGGCATCGGTCAGCGCGTCGATCCGCGATAGCGCGTCACGCATCTCGCCGCGGGCGGCGAGCTGTGCGGGCATGCTGCTGAGTTCCTTGTGCAGGGTTTGCAGCGCGCGGCCCAGTGCGGCCTGGGTAGTCCGGTCGGCGCGCTGCGCCGTGACCAGCCGGGCCTGGGTCGTCGCCAGGCGATCCACCCGGCGGGCCAGCAGGAACACGGCGAGCAGACAGGCGCCGGCAACGGAGACGAATGCGGCAAGCATCAGGCGTTCGCTCCAATGCGATCCAGCACGGCGCGCACGTCCAGCACGAGCAGCGGCGCCCCCTGACGCTGGAAGACCCCGGCCACCGGCAGCGCGGCGCGGTTGTCCGCAACCTTGGGCGCCGGCTCAAGCAAGCGATCCGGTGCGTTCCAGACATCACCGACGGCATCCACGGTCAGCCCCACCGGCTCTCCGGTCACGTCAGTGACGAGAATGCGCTGGGAGTCGGTGGGCTCGGGTATCGAGCGGCCCAGCATCGTGTGCAGCGACAACACGGTGACGATGGCGCCGCGCAGATTGATCACGCCCAGCATCCAGTTCGGCGCGCCAGGCACCGGCGTGGGTTCGCAGGGCCGCAGGATCTCTCGAATCTGATCAATTTCGATCGCGTAGCGGCTGTCCAGCAAGCCGAACGTCAGCCAGCGCGTCGTCGCCTCGGCGGGCGCGGTCGTCTGCTCCGCCTGCGTTTCGAAGAGCTTCTGCAGCATGGCCTGGGTCGACATCTCAAGCACCTTCGCGTGTTGGTTGCCCGCCTTCTGCAGGATTTGGGCCCCGCCCCCGCGTCGTCGACGACGTACCACGCCGCGCCATCGTCCTCGCATTCGGTCGGTTGCCCGGCGCCAATTGTTCGTCGCGAATCACCAGCACGACGCGTCGGTTGCGCTGGCGGCCACGCACCGTGTCGTTGCCCGCGATCGGCTGAAATTCCCCGTAGCCCTGCACACTTAGCCGCGTTGCGGCGACTCCGGCATCGGTCAGCACGCGGAGCACGCTGACGGCGCGCGCGGCGGACAGCTCCCAGTTCGACGGAAACCGGCGGGTGTGAATCGGCTCGTTGTCGGTATGCCCCTCGATGATCACGTGGTTGGGGTACGGCGTCAGAATCCCGGCG
>NZ_CAXFCL010000233.1:0-7633 GCF_964000955.1 uncultured Abyssibacter sp. | reverse complement strand
TCGATGCTCCCCTCGTCCATCGACTCCTGACTGACCGGATGATGCGGCGCCTTCTTCCATTCCTCGCGCGCCGGCTGGATGCGCTGGTTGAACTTGCGCAGCTCGCGCACGCGGTCCTCGGTCGCGTTCGCGGCACTCTTGGGCAGCAGCCCCGTCAGGACCAATGCCTCGCGACTGATGTGCTCAAGCCGATCCAGGTGATCGCTGACCGACCCCAGGGCCTGCGTGGTGATGTCCTCGAACTGCAGGGAGCGCACGGCCTTCTGCACGGCGACCTCGATCTGCTCGCGGCAGTCGGAAACCCGGTGGATGCCGCTGGAGAGCTTGGCATCGATGGATTCGACCTGCGTCACCAGCTGATCGGCTTGCGACTTCGCCTTGCTGCTTGCCTCCATATCGCGGGTCGCCATGTTCTGCACGGTCTTGCGCACCGCCGACATCGCGTCACGGGCGTTATGCGCCAGGCCTCGGATCTGCTCGTTGAAGGTGGTCGAACGCTCGGACAGCGAGCGCACTTCCTCGGCGACCACCGCGAATCCGCGACCGGCATCCCCGGCACGAGCTGCCTCGATGGCGGCGTTCAACGCCAGCAGGTTGGTCTGGTCGGCGATCGACTTCACGTCTTCGAGCAACTCGAAGATCGCGTCGAGCTGCTTGCTCATTTGATCAATCTGGCCCAGCGTCGACGCGCTGCGCTCGCTTTCCTCGTGCAGCAGCGTCACCAGTTCCTCGACCAGCGAACCGGCCCGCACGGCGAAGTCCCGAACGTTCACCCCGGTGTCGTCGGACGTCTGCGCAAGCAGGCTGCCCACCGCGTCCTGCTGCGTGCGCGAGGTCTGACTGATCGCGCTGAAGCTGCTGCCCAGTTCCTCCACGGCTTCCTTGACCAGCCCGTTCACGCGAAGAATCTCGCCGCGCACTTCCACCATCTCGTTCTTGGCCGACACGCCCAGTTCGTCCAGCAGCGTCTTGTTCTGCTCCATGGTCTTCTCATGCGTTTCCACGGAATGCACGCGCTGCCAGATCGACCAGCCCGTCCACGCCAGCGCGCCCAGCAAACCGGCGGTCGTGGACCACAGCAGAATCGCTGGAGCGCCGGATAGCGCGGTGATCACATGGGCGACCGTCAAACCGGCCAGGGCGAACAGGATTTTGAAATCGGGGGTGGACATTCGAGCTCTCCGAGACTCCGTGAACTTTGACGTTAACGGCAGGAAATCGACCAGCTTTAGGGGCGCTGCCCTGATCAGGCGACGATCTCCTGGCGGGATGCATCCAGCGCCGCCTGGGCGATGGATTCGATGGGCACGATGCGATCCACGGCCCCGAGACGGACCGCCGCGCCGGGCATGCCCCAGACCACGCTGGTCGCCTCGTCCTGGGCCAGCGTGCGAGCGCCGGCCTGGTGCAGTTCCAGCATCGCCGAAGCGCCGTCGGCGCCCATGCCGGTCAGCATCACACCGACGGCGTTGCGGCCGCAGGCTTCCGTCACCGAGCGGAACAGCACGTCGACGCTGGGACGGTGACCGTTCACCGGTTCGTCGTCCCCCAGCCGGCAGATCAGTCGGGCGCCGCTGCGGACCACGCGAAGATGCTGGTTGCCCGGTGCGAGGTAGGCATGGCCGGGGGTGATCTGCTGCCCGTCCCGGGCCTGGCAGACTCGCATCGCCGAGGCGCCGTCGAGCCGCCTGGCCAGCGACTCACTGAATGCAACCGGAATGTGCTGGGCCATGACCACCGCGGGCGCATCGGGCGGCATGCGTTCCAGCACGCTGCGCAAGGCCTCGGTCCCGCCGGTCGACGAACCGATGCAGATCAACTGGTCGGTGGTCCGGTAGGCGCGGGCGACGGTGACCTCCCGCGTCCGCTGCCCGGTCGTCCGCTGCCGCGGCCGGGCCAGCGACGCCTCGCGCACCTTGTCGCAAAGCGTATCGGCATAGGCGCGCAGCCCGTCGGCGACGCCGACATCCGGCTTGGTCACGAAATCGATCGCACCCAGCTCCAGCGCCCGCAGCGTGATGTCCGCGCCACGCTCGGTCAGCGACGACACCATCACCACCGGCATCGGCCGCAGCCGCATCAGATTCTCCAGAAACGTCAGGCCGTCCATGCGCGGCATCTCGACATCCAGCGTCAGCACGTCCGGATTCAGCGACTTGATCTTCTCCCGCGCATCGAAGGGATCGCGGGCGACGCCGACGACCTCGATGTCGGGCGCATCGTCCAGCAGCTCGGTCAGCACCTGGCGCACCAGGGCCGAGTCGTCGATGACCAGCACACGCAGCGTCAT
Source organism: uncultured Abyssibacter sp. (assembly GCF_964000955.1). NCBI lineage: Bacteria > Pseudomonadati > Pseudomonadota > Gammaproteobacteria > Chromatiales > Oceanococcaceae > Abyssibacter > uncultured Abyssibacter sp. The sequence continues at coordinate 5,343 of NZ_CAXFCL010000233.1, read as the reverse complement.
CGGGAACTCCCCGATGCGGACGGCCGACGACAGGTTCCCGCCAATGATTGATCAGGACTTGCCATGTTGTTCTCCTCGCACAGCGTCCCGCCGCCTCCTGGCCGGAACGCCGTGGCACGATCTGATGTGAGCGCGCGCTAGAAAAGCTCGACGCTGCCGGCGTCGGGCACGCAGGCCTTGAGGCGCTGAAAATGCAGGTTCTCGTCGTTGACGATGCGTGGCGCCTCGATCACCGGCAGCCGCTTGACGAAGGCTCGCCCGCAGCCAGCAAAGAAATGCACCCTGCGCGGCCATGGCCCGGCAAGATCGGAGGCAACTACAGGAATCCGCTCAGTTTTCAGGTAGTTGCCGACGAACGAGATGTTGCTCTCACCGACATCGGACTGCGTCATCGACCGAACCACCGCGGCCCCGCCAAACAGTTTGGCCCGCAGGCGCGCGCGTTCGGCGCCCAGGCTCAGCAACCGATTGATCAGCTGTTCCATCGCATGTACGCCATAACGGCCCGAGCCCGTCTGTACACCGCCGTCACCGGGCAGCATGAAGTGATTCATGCCGCCGACACCCGCCTGCTCGTCCCACAGGCAGGCCGCGACGCAGGAGCCGAGAATCGTCACCAACATGGTGTTGTCCGCTTCACCGGCGAACTCGCCCGGCAGCAGCTTGATCGCATCGACGTTGAAACGACGGTCGAAGTAGCGAAGCGGCTGACCATCGACCACAGTGACCCAGTCATTCGCGGCGGCCGGTTCGGCGCTCATGCCGCCACCTCCGCGGACTGACTGCGGTAGACGGTGTGCCCCTGTGAGACAAAGCCCTCGGTACCGCGCACCTGGCTTTCCGAATGGCCGACGAACAGCCACCCTCCGGGATTCAGGCAGCCATGGAACTGCCGTAACAACCGGGCCTGCGTGGGCTTGTCGAAATAGATCATCACGTTGCGGCAGAAGACGATGTCCAGGTCGCGGAACCGGTTCCAGTTCGGCGACAACAGATTGAAGGTCTCGAACTTCACCAGACGGGTCAGTGTCGGCCGCACCTTCACCTTGCCGGCCTGCGGTCCGGAGCCACGGAGGAAGAATCTCCGCTTGCGCGCCACGGTCAGGTCCTCGATGCGTTCGGCTGCATAGATGCCTCCGCGACACTGGCTCAGCACGTCGGTGTTGATGTCGGTGGCGATGATCTCCACCGGCGGCGTCCAGGAATCGAAGTGCTCGACCACGGTCATCGCGATGGAATACGGCTCCTCGCCGGTGGAGGCCGCGCTGCACCAGATGCGGATGCGCCGGCCACCGTAGCCAGCCAGCACCCGACCCAGCACGTCGAAGTGGTGCGCCTCGCGGAAGAACGACGTCAGGTTGGTCGTCAGCGCGTTGATGAAGGCCTGACGTTCGCCATCCGTGTCCGCCTCCACGCGTTGCAGATAGTCGTCGAAGTCATGACAGCGCAGCGCCCGCAGGCGACGCACCAGCCGGCTGTAGACCATGTCGTGCTTGGTTTCCGCCAGGCTGATACCCGCGTACACGCTGATGCGCCGGCGGATGTCATTGAACTGCGCGCGCGACAGCGCATGCTCCTTGGTGGCCTCACTCATCGGCGGTTCCGCCCGGCAGTGTCGGCACCGCGCCCACCAGGCCGGCGCCGATGTTGGCAATCGGCCGGCCGATCCACACCCAGAGCAGGTGCAGACCAGCCATCGTCAGTGTCCGCCGGTCCGTCCCGCCAGACAGGCGGCCGGAACGCGGTCGGGTGAGAGTCATCAACGGCATGACAACGCCCTCCTCGCCCGACCCGGACTAGAACTCGGACCAGTGTTCGTCCGGCGCCGCGATCTCGGGAGCGGCCAGCTTGGGCGCCACCGGCCGCGGCCGCGACTGCTGCGCCGGCTGGTTTGCCGCATGCGATGTCGAGTCGACCCGAGCGATGCGCTCCTGGCCGCCGCGGATCGCCGGGGCGGTAGCGGAGCCTCCGGCCTCGAAGCGGAAGTGCATGATCGCCTGAAGCAGTCGATCGGCCTGATCGGTCATGGACTTTGCGGCCGCCGCTGATTCCTCGACCAGCGCCGCGTTCTGCTGCGTGCCCTGATCCATGTGCGTGATCGCGTCGTTGACCTGCTCGATGCCGGAACGCTGCTCGCGCGAGGCGGCGGTGATCTCGCCCATGATGTCGGCCACCCGCTTAACCGACGTGACGATCTCGGCCATGGTCTCGCCGGCCTGGTCGACCATTTCGCTGCCCTTCTCGATGTTCTCGACCGAGTCGGAGATCAGCTTCTTGATTTCCTTGGCGGCGCCGGAGGAGCGTTGCGCCAGCGAGCGAACCTCGCCAGCCACCACCGCGAACCCTCGACCCTGCTCACCGGCTCGCGCGGCTTCCACCGCAGCATTGAGCGCAAGAATGTTGGTCTGGAACGCGATGCCCTCGATCACGCTGATGATTTCGTTGATCTCGCGTGAACTGTTGGTGATGGCGCCCATGCGGTCGACCACCTGCTTGACGACCTGGCCGCCGCGATCGGCGGTATCCCGCGCGCCCACGGCCAGCTGGTTGGCCTGCTCGGCGTTCTCGGTGTTCTGACGCACCGCGGAGGTCAGTTCCTCCATGGAGGATGCGGTTTCCTCCAGGCTCGCCGCGGTCTGTTCGGTTCGCGCGGACAGGTCGCTGGACCCGGCCGCCACATCCCTGGAGGCGCTGTTGATCTCCTCGGAAGACTCACGAATCTGCAACAGCAGCGTCGAGAGTTGTTCCACCGTGGCATTGACCGACGACTTCAGCTCGGCCCAGCTGCCCTGGTAGTCCGCCTCGATGGGCTGAGTGAAGTCGCCGTCGGCGAGGTAACCCAGCGACTTGTTGACCTGCTCAAACCCGGATTCGAAGCCGGTCATCAGGCTGTTGAAGCCGGAAGACAGGCGGTGGAAGAAGCCCTCCTTGTCGTCCAGGCTGATGCGCTTGGTGAAGTCGCCCTGATTCGCCGCCTCGATGGAGCGGCCAATCTCGTTCTCGATCGCGACTTCGGCGGTGCGGTCCAGCCACTCCACGACCGTGCCGGCGCGCTCGCCGTCGTCATCGAAGATGGGCGTCACGGTCAACGACATGGTGCGGCCACCCAGCGTCAGCTCGGCGCGGTGCACATCGGTGAGCGTCTCCAGCAATCGTTTCTGGTGTTCCGGGTTCTTGTGGAACACGTCGATGCTGCGACCACGCAGCCCTTCGACGCGAAACTCGGGCAACTGCTGGCGAATGTCGGACTCGGCATCGGTGAGCATCTCTCCGATCGAGTCGTTCATGTAGATGATGGTGCGGTCGTTGTCCGCGATCATCACGTTGGTCGTGACGCTGTCCAGCGCGTTGCGAATGCGCAGGTTCTCGCGGGCGATTTCGCGTTCGCGGGCCTCGCGGACGGCAATCTCATCCTTCATCGCCAGTTCCTGCGTGCGATCCTTCCACTCAACCACCGTGCCCAGACGTTCACCGTTGGCATCGATGACGGGGCTGGCGATCAGACCGAAGGTGCGACCGCCCAGCTTGATGTCGGTGCGGTAGGTCTCCTTGAGCCGCTCGATCATGCCGCGCTGGTGATCGGGATTCTTGTGGAAGGCATCGATGCTCTGGCCCTGCAGACCGCTGACGCGGAACGACGGCAGCTCCTTCTGGATGTCGGACTCGGCGGCGTTGAGCATCTCCTGCACCGACTCGTTCATGTAGATGATGCGACGCTCGTTGTCGGCGATCATCACGTTGGTCGTGACGTTGTCCAGCGCGTTGCGAATGCGCAGGTTGTCATTGGCGACCTGACGCTCCCGTTGCTGGTTCTCCTCCATCGTCTCCAGCATCGCGTTGACGCCGGCGCAAAGCTCGGCGACCAGTCCGTCGGCGGCTTCGACGACGATCCGCTTGGACACGTCGCCGGAGTTCGCCACCTCCGCCGCCTGCCTCACCGCGGCCTGCAACGCCGCGTTGGCCCGCACCTTCCGGGTGACGTCGGTGGCGTACTTGACCACCTTGTACGGCTTGCCGTGGGTGTCGAAAATCGGGTTGTACGAGGCCTCGATCCAGATCTCGCGCCCGCCCTTGCCGAGCCGGCGATACTCGCCGGCATCGAACTCGCCGCGGTTGAGCTTGGCCCAGAATTCACGGTACGTGTCGGACTGGGCGTCCTCCGGATCGACGAACATCCGGTGATGCTGTCCACGGATTTCGTCCAGCGAGTAGCCGACCGCGTCCAGGAAGTTCTCGTTGGCGTCGAGAATCGTGCCGTCGAGATTGAACTGGATGACGGCCTGCGACTTGTTGATGGCGGCGACCTGCCCGAGCAGATCGGCCTCGCGCGCCTTCGCGGCGCTGCCATCGGAAAACCAGCTGCGAATGTTGAATACGCTCATGATCGATAGCTCCCAGTCGTTCAATGCGCCGACTGCGACGCGTCAGTTGTTGAAGTCAGCGCCATGTCCTCGCTGGCCATGAGCCGCTCGATGTCCACGAGGATCAGCAGACGTTCGTCCACCGAGCCCAGGCCGCTGATGTAGCGGGTGTCCATCGATCCGCCGAACTCCGGCGGTGGCAATGTCTGCGCGTCGGAGAGGCGCAGCACGTCGGAGACGCTGTCGACGACCATGCCGACCTTGCGGTGCTCCAGCTGCAGAATGATCATCACCGTGTAGGCGTCGTAGACCGCCTCGCCCAGGTGAAAGCGCAGGCGCATGTCCACGACCGGCATGATCGTGCCGCGCAGGTTGATCACACCCTTCACGAATTCGGGCGCGTCCGGAATCTTGGTGACGGCGTCGTAGCCTCGGATTTCCTGCACCTTGAGGATGTCGACGCCGTATTCCTCGTCGCCGAGCCGGAACGTGAGGTACTCACGTGTGGGTTCGGCGGCATCCAGTGCCTGGGGGGGTGATCCGCTGTCCGGATCACCGGTAGCGAGGTGATTCATCGGATGCTCTCCATGATCGGGTGAATGGGCAGGCGCCTGTCGGTCATGCCGCCTGATCCTGGTCGTGATCGTGAACGCCGCTCAGTTCCGCGGCGTCCAGAATCAGCGAGACCCGGCCATCACCAAGAATGGTCGCGCCGGACACGCCGAATACATGCCGGTAGTGCTCTTCGAGGTTCTTGATCACCACCTGCTGGTGGCCCAGCAGCGAGTCCACCTGCAGGGCGACGCGACGGCCGTCCGCCTCGGTGACCACCAGCACGCTGTCGGTCAACGCGCTCTGCGCGCCGGGCACCGAAAACAGCGTGTGCAGCGGCACGATGGGGATGTACTGATCACGCACGCGCACCACCTGCGAACTGCCGGCAATGGACTTGATGCTGGCCGCCTCGGGTCGCAGCGACTCG
>NZ_CAXFCL010000232.1:0-15800 GCF_964000955.1 uncultured Abyssibacter sp. | reverse complement strand
CCATCGATTCTCGCAAGATGCCAGTAGCCTGGCTAATTTTATAGACCGCCTAGAAGCCCAAGGTGGCACGCCGCTAGCTAGTGCCATCGAAGCTGCGAATCGATACCTAAAAGCGAACGCGTCTAGTACGCCATCTAATAGAGCAATCATTCTGTTGGCTGATGGAAAAGCAAATGAGGGCTGCGACCAAATTACGAATGTACTCGATAAGCTAGATTCGGATGTTTCACTTTATAAGCATGAAACAGTCGGTTTGGAGATTGATCCTTTCTCGACAGCTGCGTCGCAATTAAAAGAAGTCGCCTCAAGAACAGGTGGAGAATATCATCATGCCGCAAACGCGAGATCGCTGGATGATTCTCTTGACAAGGCAATACAAGGATTGAGTTTAGTTAAACTTATTGGCCAATTCGAATAATGCAAACTGATTATGATGCAACTTTAGAGTTGCAATTACTGAATTACGATTACGGTGACAGATTAAGATTGATTACGGTGACACCTTACCAATTACACCATTTATCGCTATGCTGGCCGCATGGCTCGCCTCCCCCGGATCATCGTTCCTGACTACCCGCACCACGTCACACAGCGGGGGAATCGTCGCCAACGTATTTTCCTGGCCGAGGATGACTATGCGGTTTATCGGGACACACTCGCCGAGAATTGCCGAACGCATGGGGTGGAGGTGTGGAGCTATTGCTTCATGCCGAACCACGTCCACCTCATCCTTGCGCCATCGTCGTCTGATGGATTGTCCCGTGCGGTCGGGGAAACGCATCGCCGCTACAGCGGCTTCATCAATGCGCGGCTGCGTGTGACAGGGCATCTGTTTCAGGGGCGGTTTGGCTCTGTCGCGATGGACGAAGCGCACCCCTATGCGGCATTTCGTTATGTGGCCATGAATCCGGTCAAGGCGAATCTGGTTGAACGGCCTGATGCTTGGCCCTGGTCAAGCACGCCAGCACACCTGGCTGGTCGGGACGACAGCCTGGTCACGGTCAAACCGTTTCTTGATCGCATCGAAAACCCGCAAGCGTTTTTCAGCGCTGCGGCGGATGAGGTTCGGGAGAGAAACCTGGCGTCAGGCCAGAGTATTGGAAGGCCGTTGGTGGATGACGACACGCTGGTTGCACTGGAGAAAGCGCTGGGTATTCAGTTGAGACCGGGGAAACGCGGACGGCCACGCAAGGAAAGGGCAGACCCGGGGCAGGTTAAATTCGTGTAATTGGTAAGGTGTCACCGCAGTTCTGCCGGAACCGTCAATTCCCCTGTTTCGGGGTCGATGTAGGCACGTTGCGCCGCCGCCTGCCCGGTCCCGGCATCCGCACTCGCCGCATCTTCAGCCGCGGGCGGCTCTTGTCTGGCGCAGGCCACCGCGAGCACCGCAAGCCCAATCAACAGAAACGATTTCATCGGAACAACCTGAGGCTAGGGAGTGGGGCAAGCCTATCAGGGCCCGGCGTTAAGGCTTCGTCATGGGATCACATCGCAAGCCCCGGTTGCGATACAATCCGCACTTCACGCGCCTGTAGCTCAGCTGGATAGAGTACTGCCCTCCGAAGGCAGGGGTCGCAGGTTCAAATCCTGCCAGGCGCGCCATCTCCGACCCGACCCGCCAGTTGTCCTTCCCGGGCGGTCACCGGTCGTTCGATTCGCCCTCAAGCCGTACCTTCGTCGACCGGTTCCGGCGTTTGCTCCCCCGTCGCGAGCTTTGCGCCCGGCGGCGAGAACATTGCCCGAAACACTGTTCCGCACGATCGCGCCGCCCGCAGGTCGCGGCCGATCGCGGCCCACTCGTGAAATGCGATGCGGAGGGGGTTGAACGTCGTGAGCTGGGTTGTCAGCCCGTACCGCGGGGCCTCCCGCTCCGGCTCGAAGGTGCCGAACAGGCGATCCCAGATGATGAAGATGCCACCGTAGTTCCGGTCGATGTAGCGCGGGTTGATGCCGTGGTGCACTCGGTGATGCGACGGCGTGTTCAGAATCCATTCCAGCGGCCCGAGGCGACCGACCGTCTCAGTGTGAATCCAGAACTGGTAGATCAGGTTGATCGAATGGGCGACGACGATCGCCAGCGGATGGAACCCCAACCAGGCCAGCGGCAGATAGAACGCGAATCCGTAAAACGGCGTGGTCCAGCTCTGCCGCAGAGCGGTCGACAGGTTGTAGTAACGCGAGGAATGATGATTCACGTGCGCGGCCCAGCCGAGTCGCACGCGATGCGAGAACCGATGGAACAGGTAGTAGCAGAAATCCTCGGTGACGATCAGCACCACCCATGCCCACCAGGCTGTCATCGGAATCGTCAGCAGGCGCTGGTCGTAAACCGCGAACGAGATGCCCAGGGTGATCAGACCGGTCAGCGCCGCGATCAGCACATTGCCCACGCCCATGGTCAGGCTGGCGGCGGTATCACGTCCGCCGTAGCCCTGAACACTCTGCCGGCCGCGAAGCCACCAGAATTCCAGTACCAGCAGGATCAGAAAACCGGGTATCGCAAGCGGCAACAGGTAATCCGCCAGCCAGATGATTCGCTCGCTCATCGGCCAACGTCAACGCGGTTCGTTTGACTCGCGACGCACCCGGACTCAGAACCCGCCGCGAAGTCTGAGCCCCACGTTGCTGGCATCGAAGGTGAAGCCGTTCACCTCGTACTCGATGTTCGTGTAGGACAGCGCGAACCAGCTGTAACCCACTTCCACCTTCAGGCCGGTGGCGTCATCGAACGAGAAGTCCTGCAGGAACCCGTCGCCGTCAAAATCCACGTTCATGTGATGCACCACACCGGCCAGGAACTGGAAATTGTCGACCAGCCCGATCGCGGAGACGTCCACGATCCAGCGCTCCAGCCCCAGGTCCGAGTTGTTCGCCGATGTCTCGTTGACCTTGTAGGACAGGGTGCCCTGCACGCCGAAATTCTCGCGCAGCAACAGATATCCGCCCGCTCCGAGCACGAACCCGTCGCCGGCGGTGATGTCCTCACTGTCGTTGTTGTCGAGCACGACCGTGACCAGATCGTCTCCGCCGAACTCCGCGGCCAGATCAACGACGAAACCGGCCCTGCGATTGTAGGCATGCCTGCCCGCCCGCCAGCCGGCTTCGCCGAAGAGCGGCTTGCCGGCGCCAGAGGGCTCGGCGCTGGGCGACGGGGTGGCAGGCGCAGCGGCTGACTCCGGTGCGGCTTCGGGCTGCACGGGCGGCGGCGTTGCGCGTGATGGCGCGGGCGACGCGACGGCAGACGACGGCTCCGGTATCCGGCTGGGCACAGGCTCGCCGGACGCACGCGCCGCGATCAGCGCCCGCGTGTCACGATCCAGCGCGCCGTCCTGAGGCAGGCCCTCATCGGCCTTGAACGCGTTGACCGCCGTTTCCAGATCATTGTCGAAAACACCATTGATCTCACCGACGTCGTAACCGAGCTGCTGCAGCTCCAGTTCCACCTGGCGAACGTAGTCCGACTGGGCAAATCCCTGCGTGCAAACCAGCAAGCCGGCCACCAGCACCCCGGCCGCTCCCCACCGAATGTTTTTCATGTCTTCCGCATCTCGATGCTGTCCAGCCAACGGCGACAGTGACCTTTCCGGCCCTCAAAGCGCAATCGCCATCCCCTGACGGGCAAAACCTGCAAATTCCTGGTTCACCCGCTCTTCATGTTCAGCATACCCATCTTCGTAGCTCATCAGATAGAGCTTGCGGCGCATCGCCGCCGGATACACGGCGACAAGTTCGTCCAGTGACGCGTGCACCGGATTGCCGGTCTGAAACGTGACGTCATGGAACCCGATGTCGAAATCCAGTCCGGCCAGCACATCGGGCACGGGCCGCGTGTCGCTGGTGAACACGACATGATCATCCACGACCAGACCGAACGAAGGCTTGCCCGGTGTGTGTGAGGTCTTGAACAGCGGCGCGGACAGTTGCGGCGCTTCCAGACGATCGCCCCCCACGGGCCTGACGTCGAAGTAATCCTCGAGCGATTGCTCGCCCTCGGAGTTTCTCCCCATCGATCCCTTGAGCGTCTGATCCCAGAGCTCTCCGATCAGCGATTCGGGCAGATAAAGCGGCACGCGGCGCCCCAGCCCGAACCGGGCTTCGTAGCCGATGCGCTCCAGACCGAACACATGATCGCCATGGACGTGGGTGATGAAGATGCCATCCACGTGCTCGAATCCGTATCCCTGAGCGTGCAGGGCCGCCTTGATGGTCCATCCGCAGTCGATCAGGAACAGACGACCGTTCTCGCGGATCGCGGCGTTGGTGTTGAAAAGCGTCAGCGACTCCGAATGACCGCAGCCGAGGATCAGCAACTCACGCATGTCCGGGCATCGCGTCGGCGATCAGTCCGGCAACACGGTCCAGCTCACGGCGCCGGCCCGCGGTTTCCGGCCGCGGCACCATCAGGGTCGAGACATGCCAGATCATGCGGGTCACCGTGCGCAGACGGTCGCCCCGGTAACGGGGAATGACGTGAACATGCACATGCGGAACGGACTGGCTCGCGGCGCGCCCGTCGTTGACGACGAAATGCTGCGCCAGGCTGCCAAGCCCCGACTGCTGCGCAGCACCCACCGACCGCGCGACCCGCCACAGATGGGCATGCAGCCCGTCATCCAGATCGGCCAGATGCTGCGCGTTGATGCGCGGCACGACCAGCGCATGGCCGCGCGACACCGGATTGATGTCGAGAAAGGCCACGCAGTGGTCGTCCTGGTGAACGAAACTGGCAGGGAGTTCGCCGGCAATGATGCGATCGAAGACCGTCAACCGACTTGCCCGGATCAGGGTTCCAGCGTCCAGAGCATGCCCAGCATCGCCGCGAGACTGCGCGCAAGCTGCACATGCGTGCCCGAGAACGGCACATGATTGCCGACCGCGTTCTTCGCGTTGACGAACTGCAATACGCCCAGCGGTTGACCGCCGCGGAAGGTCACCGGCGCGGAGAGAATCGATCGCGTGTCATATCCCATGCGCTGATCGAATCGCGCGACCCGCGACGAATCGAAATTCGGCAGACGAGACACGTCGGACACGTTGATGACATCGTTTTCGGCAACGGTCCGCGCCGAGACGGCCTCGGTCGACGGCGACCCGTCAGCGGCCAGCAGGGAAACTGGCCGGAATACGCCGTCGTCACCGAAATCGGACACGACCATCAGGCCCAGCGTCACTGATTTCACCACGCGAAAATGCAGCCAGTCACCGTCGCGGCGGTAAAGGCTGCAACCGTCAACCCCGGCGATTCTCACGGCGCTGGTGACAATGCGGCGCTCCATGGAGCTGGCTTCGAACGCCTGCCCCAACGCAGTAGTCAGCGCCGTCAATTCGCGCATCTGTTCGCGCAACGCGCGGAAGGCCTGGTCGCTCGCACTCACGGTTTCAGGACTGACAATATCTGGAATGTTCTCCGGCGCCCTCATGGGTGGCTCCAAAGCCGTGTGCTCAACGTCAATACACGCACCATGCCATGAATCCGACGTTCGGGCAGGTCTGAACCTATGATACGCCCCGACATGACAACTCCGTGGACCACGCCCATGTCCTTTGAACCAACCGACCCGGCCCTGCCTGCCCAGGCGCGAGCACTCGTGGCCGGCGAACCCAACCGCATCGCCAACATGGCCAACATCGCCGCGCTGGTGTTCCACGCGCTCGATCAGGTGAACTGGGTGGGCTTCTACCTGCGCGACGAGACGCGCGGTGAACTGGTGCTGGGTCCGTTTCAGGGCAAGCCCGCCTGTCTGCGCATTCCGTGGGGCCGCGGCGTCTGTGGCACCGCCGCCGCGACGGCTCGCGTGCAGCGTATCGCCGACGTGCACGCCTTCGAGGGGCACATCGCCTGCGATCCGGACTCGCGTTCCGAGCTGGTGATTCCGCTGATCACCGGTGGACGGGTCGTCGGCGTGTTCGATCTGGACAGCCCGATGCCGGACCGATTCAGCGATGCCGACGCGACATTGCTCCAGCAGGTTGTCGACGCGCTTGATCTCGGCGACGAAACTGTTTAAAAGTACAGCATGCTGACCCGACGCCAATCCGAAGTGCTCGACTTCATCCGGCAATTCGCCGAATCGGAGTCCATGCCGCCCACGCTCCACGAAATCGCCCGGGGCATGGGCTTCTCCTCCGACAACGCGGCACGCGATCATGTGCGCGCGCTGGCCCGCAAGGGCGCGATCGACCTGGTCGAGGGCGCCTCGCGCGGCATCCGGCTACGGGATGCGGGGATTCCCATCGTCGGCCGTGTTGCCGCCGGCTCGCCGATTCTGGCGGCGGAGAATGTCGAAAAGCGCATTCAGACCCAGGGCGGGCTGTTTGCCGAGCAGCCGGACTATTTTCTGCGCGTGGTCGGCGAGAGCATGCGTGACGCCGGCATCATGGATGGCGACCTGCTCGCGGTGAAGAAGAGCCACGAGGCCCGCAACGGCCAGATCATCGTCGCCCGGCTCGACGAGGACGTGACGGTCAAGGAATTCGAGCGCCGCGGCAACACCGTGCGCCTGATCGCGCACAATCCCGACTTCTCCCCCATCGAGGTCAACCTCGCCACGCAGCCGCTGGCCATCGAGGGCCGGGCCGTGGGCGTGTTCCGCAGCTACTAGAGCGCCCCCCGGCCAACCCGGCGCCAATCGCCACGACCCGGGTGATCGGCTACCCTCGCCGCCATGCGTTTCTGCCCTCAATGCCGGTCCGAACTCGTCTCCGGAGAGCACGGTGGCGCGCCGCGCCTGATCTGCCCGGATCAGGGCTGCGGCTTCATTCACTGGAACAACCCCGCGCCGGTGGTCGCCGCCGTCGTCGAATACGAGGGGCGGGTCATTCTCGCGCGCAACGTCGGCTGGCCTGAGTGGATGTACGGTCTGATCACCGGTTTTCTCGAAGCGGGAGAGACGCCGGAAGACGGCATGCTGCGCGAGGTGAAGGAGGAACTGGGCCTGGACGGCCGCATCGGCGGCCTGATCGGCGTCTACGAATTCATCATGCGCAACGAGGTGATCATCGCCTACCACGTCGAGGCGTCGGGGACGGTGGTGCTGAACGAGGAACTGGTCGACTGGAAGGCCGTGCCGCTGGACGAGTGCAAGGCCTGGCCGTTCGCCACCGGACTGGCGCTGCGCGACTGGTTGCGCACCCGGGGCATCGAGCCACCGATGCTGGAACTGCCCGGCCGATGAGCATGCCCGACGTGCCGGTGCTGGACACCGAGCGGCTACACATGCGCGGCTGGGTCCAGGACGACTTTCCCGCCTTCGCCGCCGTGTTCGCCGACAAGGAACACTGCCGTTACATCGGCGGCAGCTGCTCCGAGGACGATGCCTGGCGACGCTTCGCGATCACCGTCGGCCACTGGAGTCTGCGCGGATACGGCACCTGGGCGGTCACGCGGAGAGACACTGGCGAACTCGTCGGCTCCATCGGCCTGTGGAACCCCGGCGGCTGGCCGGAGATCGAGCTGGGCTACTGGCTGACCCGCGCCGGCACCGGCCAGGGCTTCGCGACCGAAGCGGGCGCCGCCGCCCGGCGCTACGCCTACGAGGTCCTGGGGCTGGGTCCGATCGTCAGTTTCATCCATCCGGACAACCACGCCTCGCAGGCCGTGACCCGCCGACTGGGCGCGAGGCTGGAGGCCATGATCACGATCAAGGACATCGACTGTCAGCGCTGGCGCCATCCGGCTCTCGACGCGCTGACCGACTGATTCGGGTCCCTCCCGCGACGTATCAGCTGCGCCGCCGCGCCGCTTCCCTGACCAGCTCCCGAAACAGGCGTCGCTGCACGCCGCGTTGAGGAATGTATTCGGGATGCCACTGCGTGCCGAGCAGAAATCCGCGGCCGGGATGCTCGATGGCCTGGACGATGCCGTCCAAATCGCGCCCGGACACCTTCAGATCGCCGCCCACGCGACGAACCGCCTGATGGTGCAGGCTGTTGATCCGTGTCTCGGGCCGCCCCATCAACCTCGCGAGCCGCGTTCCGCGCCGGATTTTCAGCGTCTTGCGGGGCAGGATCAGCCGCCGGTTGCCGGTACGAACGCGCATCGGTCGCAGATCGGCGAACAAATCGCCACCATGCGCCACGTTGATCAACTGCGCGCCCCGGCAAATACCCAGCATCGGCAGGCCGTCCTTCAGCGCGGCGTCGATGATCGCCAGTTCGAAACGATCCCGCTGCGGGTCGTAGTGGCCGGTCCCGGGGTCATCGCCGGCATAGAGCTGGGGATCGATATCGTCGCCACCGCCGATGATCACGCCGTCCAGAGGACCGACGCGCCGCGCCTGCGCCGGCGTCAGCCGCACCGGAACACCACCGGCCATGCGCACCGCCAGCGAACCGAACCACCAGCCCCAGGCGACCCGCCTGTCCGGCCCGGTGATGCCGATCACCGGACGGCGATGACGATTGCCGATACGCCGCCCCCGCATCAACGCGGCAATGGCAGCAACCACCGCTCGCAGTCCCGCGCCCACACGTCGAACAGCTTGGAAAGCGGGTCATCGAGATGCTTGCGATAGGCATGCATCATCGCCTGGCGGCGTGGTTCGTCGTAGGCGAGGTACTCGACCTGCAACCAGTGCCTCCAGGGCTCGTCCAGCGTCCAGCCATCCTCGTCGATCAGACAGTTGGGCAACCGGTAGTGCAGCGCCGGGCGCGCCTTGACCAGATGGGTGTCCAGCGCGGCGTCCAGGCGATCCCAGTCCACCTCCGCGAACACCGGAAGCATGTCCAGCGCCCGGTTCCGGGTCGGGTTGTGCTCGATGTAGTCATCGATCAGGCGATCCATGTCGGGCGCGTAGTCCGGGGCGGTGATCAACCGGGCGTAGCTGCTCCCGAAACGGTCGATGTATGGCGTGATCCGTCGCGACCAGTCGACCTTCGACTCCCGCGCCAGCCAGGGAAACAGGCAGATGAAGGATTGCAGATAGGCGAGCAGCGTCTCGGCCCGGGTATCCGGCAGTTCCGGATTCATGTGCAGACCGAAGGCGTAGATCGGCGAATGATGCGTACCCTGGGCGCCCGCCGCACGCAGTTGTTCGACCAGCGCGTTGAGGGTGTCCAGCTCCGGCATGGGGATCGGCGGCGTGACGATCTCGAACGGTACGACCTGCTTGGCGATCGCACCGATCACCTCGTCGGAGAGCTTTTCGAGGGAGAACAGCCCGCCGTCATCCGGCTTGTCGTCCTCGTGTCGGCCCAGACGCTTGACGTAACTGGAGTCCAGCTCGATGTGATACGTCCCGTGCGGCGTCTCCTCGACATCGCACTCGTAAGGCGAGATTGGCGAGATCGAACCGCCGATCACGGCCTTGACCGTGCGCGCAATCTGTTCGATTCCCAGCCCGGAGAACTCCAGTTCGATACCGATTCGGCGTAACTTGCCCGACGATGTCTGCGTCACGGGCGGCCCCGTCCAATCAGACGGTGACGGGCCAAGCCAACGCTGGATCATGTCGCGAATCATGGTGGCAATGGTGCCATGCCGCCGATACCATCGAATAGCTCTGGCACCTTAGGGAAGCTCAGAATGAATCGCACCACCAAGACGGCGTCGGTTTTCGCGCAAGACCAGGCGGAGAGAGTGCGCTTTGGTCGTTCCAAAGAAGCGAACGACAACGCAGGATTGCGGGAAAACCGGCCCGTTCCGTACCGGATTGCGCCTGAAAACAGGC
This sequence comes from uncultured Abyssibacter sp., assembly GCF_964000955.1. Lineage (NCBI taxonomy): Bacteria > Pseudomonadati > Pseudomonadota > Gammaproteobacteria > Chromatiales > Oceanococcaceae > Abyssibacter > uncultured Abyssibacter sp. The sequence continues at coordinate 6,132 of NZ_CAXFCL010000232.1, read as the reverse complement.
CATGCGGCGTTGCTCGTCGTTCATTTGGAATGACCAAATTTCGCTCCTCGCGCCTTGCCTGGCCTGTTTTCAGGCGGCAACTTGGCGGCGTGAATAAATCAGTGCTTCCCTAGCCCCAGACCGAACCTCATCGACAGGAGTCGAACATGATGCGCAACTGGAAGTCACTCGTGAACGCCGCGGCGCTCGGCATGGCCTTGCTGGTGACCGCTCCGGCCATGGCCGGGCAGAAGATCTACACCGGCTGGTTCAGCGATGTCGCGATCAAGGGCTATGACCCGGTGGCCTACTTCACCGACGGCAAGCCGGTCGAGGGCAAGGAAGCATTCGAAACGCAATGGGAGGGCGCGACCTGGCGGTTCGCCAGCGCGGAGCACCGCGACCTGTTCGCCGCGAACCCGGAGCAGTACGCCCCGCAGTACGGCGGCCACTGCGCCTTTGCGGTCGCCAAGGGCAATCTGGTGAAGATCGATCCCGAGGCCTGGACCATCGTCGACGGCAAGCTGTACCTGAACTACAGCCTGTCGGTGAGGGACCAGTGGCTGGCGGACCGCGACGGCTTCATCGAGCAGGCCGACCGGCAGTGGCCGCAAATCGGTCAGGAATAGCCATCGTCAGCGGTCCCGCGGTCGCGCTGCGTTGACCGCGGGACCGGATCGGCTAACCGGGTTCGCCCCAGAGTTCCTCCAGCCGCGCATCGCGCCCGCAGGCGAAGCGGTAGTAGCGATACCGCAGCGAATTCTTCTTGTAATAGTCCTGGTGGTACTGCTCCGCCTCGTAGAACGTGCCGGCCGGGGTGATCTCGACCAGCACCGGCGACACCTCGCCCGCGTCGATGATCGCCTGCCTGGAGGCTTCCGCCGCCTCGCGCTGCGCGGCGTTCAGCGGAAAGATGCCCGGCCGATACTGCCGCCCGCGGTCGCAGAACTGTCGATCGTCCGTCGTCGGATCGACGTTGCGCCAGTAGACATCCAGCAGCTCCTCGTAACTGACGACGGAGGGATCGAACTCGACCCGAACCGCCTCCGTGTGACCGGTACCGCCCGCCGACACGGCCTCGTAGGACGGATTCTCCACCGAGCCGCCGATGTAGCCGGAAACCGCTTCGCTCACGCCCTCGACCTTCTCGAAATCGGATTCGGTGCACCAGAAGCAGCCACTGGCGAAGATCGCCTGCTCGGCATGCAGAGGCAGCATGGCCAGTGTCAGACAGACGCCTAGCAGCACGCGGGGTCGATTGGTTCGTCGCATGGGAAACCCTCGAAAGTGAATGGAGCGGTGGTACCAGTAGACCGGATCGGGGGCGCGGGCTTCACGCGCATCCGAACCCGGGCCGCCAGCGAATAAATGGGCAGACAAGTTCTGGTGACCTGTTCGCCGCCCCGGCTGTTCCGGGGCCAGGGCATCGGGAGGTTGACGGGTTGTGGAAGCAATACTCGTCGGAATGGATTTTCATGAAAGGCTTGCACCCGTTCGTCGGGTCCGAAACAATCCCGTCATGCAGTCCACTCCGGCGGCCGAACTTACCGTACTTGAGCGCATCGCCCGTGGTGATTCCACGGCCGTCGACGCGTGCATCAAGACGTACGGTGGCCTGATCTGGTCAATCGCCCGGCGCTACTTCAAGCGCCAGGCCGATGCCGAGGATGCCGTTCAGGAAGTCTTTCTGGACCTCTGGAAATCCGCGGCGCGGTACGACCGCAACAAGCGGTCGGAACCCGTATTCGTCGCGATGATCGCGAAACGCCGGATCATCGATCGGTTTCGCTCCGAGACGCGACACCCGCTGGCAGAAGAATTGCCGGCGACAGGGGTTGAAAACACCCACGCGGATGCCGATCCCGAGCTCTGCACCGAAGCCGGGCAAATCCGCGACCGGCTCGGCGACCTACGCAAGGAGGAACGGGACGCACTCGATCTTGGGGTGGTGTATGGCTACAGCCATGCCGAGATCGCGGAGAAACTGGATATGCCGCTGGGCACCGTCAAGTCACACATGCGACGGGGCCTGATGCGGTTGAAGGGCTGGCTCGACGACGGGCCGGGGACGCAGTAATGGCGCAGTCTGACGACAACATGGACCTCTGGCTGAGAGCGCTGACCGGCGAGCTCACGGCCGAGGAGCGCCTGCGCCTGGACCGCGACGATCCCGAGTTCGCCGAACTCGAGGAAATGGCGGCGATCTACGATCTGGCCAGCACCGGCGGGGCCGACGAGGCCATGCCCGATGATCTGGCCGAACGGATTCGCGCGCAGGCCGTACTGCCGAACGCGGAACCCGGGAACGCAACGGCGACGCCCTCCTCCGTCACGCCCATTCAATCGGAACGCTCGCGAACCCGCAGGTCGTCCAGCGCCGGCCTGGCGTGGTTTGCCGCCGCGGCTTCGCTCATCGCCGCCATCGTCGGCTGGTGGCCCGAGACACCCGCGCCCGGACCCGCTCCGCAACCAACGCCCACGATCGCCGACCTGAAGCACCAGTTCGAGACACAGGCACCCGACCTGGTCGAGTTCGCGCTGGCGGGCACGGAGGATCCGGCGGCCGGCGACGCCGCAGCCGGTTCCGTGGTCTGGAGCCAGGATGCTCAGCGCGGCTACATGACGATTCGCAATCTCGCGGTGAACAACCCCGACGAATCGCAGTATCAGCTGTGGATCTTCGACGGCAGTCGCGAGAAGCATCCGGTCGACGGCGGCGTGTTCGATGTCACCGAGGATGGTGAAGTCATCGTTCCGATCGAATCCAAGTTGCCGGTGCGCGAGCCCACGCTGTTCGCGATTACCGTGGAGCGTCCCGGCGGCGTGGTGGTCTCGGACCAGGGCCGGATCGCGATGGTAGGCAAGGTCGGCGCCTGACCCGCGTCGGCGTGTCAGTCCTCGCCGGCCCGATCGACGCGGCTCGCCAGGCCCTCTCGGGATTGCTCGCCCCGGCCGCGGCGGTCAAGCCGGCGTAGCCACCAGGCGCCGGCGAGAAAACTCACCGTCAGCAGGCCGAACAGCCAGAGCATTCAGCGCTTCTGATCGTCGGCGGGGGGCTCACCCCAGTCATCGTCATCATCCCACTGACGCACCTTGGTCCAGTCGGCCCGGGCTTCCTGCGCCTTGGCCTCGCGCAGGCGCTTGAGCACGAAGCCGTAACCGCAGATCACGAACACGACCAGCCCGATCAGCACCCACAGCCCGGCGGACATCGCGGCTACCCGGCCGAGGCCTGCTTGTGGACGATGAGCATCGCCAGTTCCAGCGCCTGCTCGTAGTTCAGCCGGGGATCCACCGTGGTCTTGTAGGCGCGGGCCAGATCGGTCTCGGTCAGATCACGGGCGCCGCCCATGCATTCGGTGACGTTCTCGCCGGTCAGCTCCAGATGGACGCCGCCGAGGTAGGTCCCGGCCGCGGCATGCAGATCGAAGGCCTGCTCCAGCTCGGAGCGAATATTGTCGAAGCGTCGCGTCTTGACGCCGCCGGCCACCGATTCGATGTTGCCGTGCATGGGGTCGCACATCCACAGCACCGGCCGGCCGCTGTCACGCACCGCGTCCAGAATTGGCGGCAGCTCGGAACCGATCACCTCGGCGCCCATGCGATGAATCAGCGCCACCTTGCCCGGCACGTTGTCGGGGTTCAGTCGCTCCAGCAGGCCGAGCACCCAGGGCACGTCCATGCCGGGGCCGATCTTCACGCCCACCGGGTTCTGGATGCCACGGCAATATTCCACATGCGCGCCATCCAGATCGGCCGTGCGCTTGCCGATCCACGGCATGTGCGTGGACAGGTTGTACCAGCCCGGCTGGCGCGGCACCCGACGCGTCGACGCCTGCTCGTAGGGCAGATGCAAAGCCTCGTGACTGGTGAAGAAATCCACCCGCGACAGCTCGCTGATCGACTGCTCGGCCAGGGTTTCCATGAACCGCAGCGAATCGCCGATGGCATCGACGCGGCTCTGGTATTCCTTGGCCAACGGCGCGTGCTCCACCCATTGCAGATCCCAGTATTCCGGGTGATGCAGATCGGCGAAGCCGCCGTCGATCAGGCCGCGGACGAAGTTCAGCGTCATCGCCGATCGCGCATGCGCGGTCAGCAGCCGCTGGGGATCGGGGACGCGGGCCGCCTCGGTGAAATCCGGCGCGTTGATGATGTCGCCCCGGTAACTGGGCAGCGTCACGCCATCCTTGGTTTCAAAATCCGACGACCGCGGCTTGGCGTACTGTCCGGCGAAGCGGCCAACGCGGACGACACGCTTCTTGAGTCCATGCACCAGCACCAGACTCATCTGCAACAGCACCTTAAGCCGGTTGGTGATGATGTCCGGCGTGCAGTCGGCGAAGCTCTCCGCGCAATCGCCACCCTGCAGCACGAACTTGCGGCCGGCCACGGCATCGGCGAACTGCTGGCGCAGCGCCATGATCTCCCAGGACGTGACCAGCGGCGGCAGCTCGCTGAGCTGTCGCAGCGCGGCATCCAGCGCCTGCTGATCCGGATATTGCGCCTGCTGGACCGCCTGACGCCGCGTCCAGGATGTCGGGGACCAGGATTGTGGTTCGGGTTTGAGCACGGCGCTCATAAGGCGTAGGTCTCGTTCAGATAGCGAATGATGTCCCTGGATTCGTACATCCGGACGTCGGTATTCGGGTCGATCAGGTACGGCACCTGCAAACGCCCCGTCTCCTCGAACATGCGCTTGCGGTTGCGGCCGCGCACGTCCGCCTCCGGATAGAACTTCTTGCGCACGATCGGCGGGCCCATGTCGGCCTTCTGCGCCTTGCCCATGTTGCGCAGGATGTAGGGCAGTTCGAGCTCGCAGAGGCGCTCGCGCACCAGGCGCGAGTAGGGACTGGACTCGAAGGAATAAAGCTCCAGCGGCTGCTCGGGTGCCTTCGACGGACGCGCGAACAGGCCCCGACCGATGCGGGGAATCGCCGCGAGCTGGCTGGTCATCGACTGCAGGCCGTGCGGCGTTTGACGCAGGCGGCGGGCGCCGTAGGTCTCGGCCAGATATCGGACGATGTCCTTCGACTCGTATAGCGCCGTTCCCGAGTTCGGGTCCACCAGATACGGAAACTGCGCCTTGCCTCCCTTCTCCTCGGCCTCCGGCCGGAACCGCTTGCCGCCTTTGGGGCAGGGCCGGATCAGCACGTCCAGGTCCATCTCCGTCAGCGCTTCACGCACCAGCCGGCAGAACGGGCACCCCTCGAACTCGTAGAGCTCCAGCAACTGCGCCGGCTGCTCGCGCACGCCGTATGCACCCGTGCCCCGCCATCCGGCGAGCGAGCTGGTCATGACGGAAGCCAGTACGTTGAGCATGGGTTCGATCCCGACGGTCGCAAAAAAGGGGCAACATCTTAAACCCTGAGGCCGCCGGGGACACGGACGTGTTCAATCGGAAGGCCCTGAATACCGAGGTTGACGCCTCGATCACATTCCAGCGCTTGGTCCGCGATTGATCACCTGACAGTAAGCATAGAAATGCCGGGTGAACGCCGCCACTCCTCGCCCAACACCCACTAACTAGGTGATGCCATCAGCTTCGTCGGAGTGGATCGCTTCACGCCGACGACCACAGGAAAAGGGGTACTGACTACGGGATCCAGAATAAATCTCCGTCCCGGTCTACTTCCGACCTCCGGAGACCGCCCGATTTCCCGGGCATAACGCGCCGGGCAAGCATCAACGCCACTTCCTCCGCGAATCGTTCGCTACCAAGCGCGTAATTTCCATCCGTCGCCTTGCGAATCTTGTCCACCATCTCGGGTTTGAGGTCCGACCGAAACCGCTCTTGGCAACCAATGCGCTAATCTTCCTCATGGCTGTCCATACTGGGCGTTAGTGCATAGACAGACCATGATCGCCAACATCAACGTGACATAAACTGGGGCCTGTCCCTTATTACTCGCTGTCGAGCTCATCCGTCAGTTTCACTTTTCAGATAACTTTTCGTCGCCTCCGCCAACGTCGCGTAAAGCTGACCCAGCTCATCGTCTTGGACAGAAAATTGCGCCCCACTTAACTCCCACATTGAACCGCCCCGGGAATCCCGGAGGCTCATAGGTTTGAGTCAGGCGGCCATCGCCTGACCCTCAATCTGTGAATAGTAAGCCGCTTCGCGCTCGATCGGCGGGACATTGCCGATCGATT
>NZ_CAXFCL010000231.1:0-4338 GCF_964000955.1 uncultured Abyssibacter sp. | reverse complement strand
TGATCATGTCCTTCTTGCGGTCGACGTGATAGACGTAGCCGTCCTCGTCGGCGTAGCCCACGTCGCCGGTGTGGTGCCAGCCATGTTCGCTGGCCTCGGCGGTGGCCTCGGGGTTCTTGTAGTAACCGGCCATGATCATGCTGCCGTTGACGACGATCTCGCCGGGCTGGCCGGGCGGCAGCAGGTTGCCGTCGTCATCCATGATCGCCAGTCGCGTGAGCATGGTGGTGCGTCCGCAGCTCCACAGGCGTTTCTTCAGCGACGGGTTGGTCAGGGCGTCGACATGTTCCTGCGCGCTCAGCATGGTGCAGAACATCGGCGCCTCGGCCTGGCCGTAGCTCTGGACCATGACCGGGCCGAACACGTCCAGGGCCTCGCTCAGCTTGTCCGCCGCCATCGGTGCCGCCGCGTAGAGAAAGCACTTGAGTGAGCTGTAGTTGAACTCCCGAACGCGCGGGTGAGACAGCATCATGTAGATCGCGGTCGGCGGCAGGAACAGGTGCGTCACCTTGTGTCGCTCGATCGCCTGCATCACGTCCAGCGGGTCGAAATGGTCGAGCACCACCGTCGTTGCCCCGGCCGGGATCAGTGTCATCGCCAGCACGCCCGCGGCATGTGTCATCGGCGCGCTGACCAGATGCACCGGTGGCGTGCTCGGGTCCTGGTGAATCCAGAACGTGGCGATCATGGTTTCCCAGACGCGGTGGTTCCAGATCACGCCCTTGGGTCGACCGGTGGTGCCGCCGGTCGACAGGATCGAGACCTTGCGCTCCGGATCGTCGGGGACGGTCGGCACTTCGCCATCGCCGGTCTGGATGAAGTCGGGCAGGGCCGTGATGCCCGGCTGCGCCTGATCGATGCCGATCACATGCCGCAGCGTGGATACCTGGGCGCGAAACGCTGGCACGTCCTTCATCAGTGCCGAGTGCACGAACAGGCCCTCGCATTCGGTGTTGTTGAGGATGTAGGCATTCTCCTCGACCGCGTTGCGGGCGTTCAGCGGCACCCAGGTCCGGCCGGCCGCGAAGACCGCCAGCACGCAGAGAAACGCGTCGACGTTGTTGGGGCTGTAGATCGCGATGTGCGCGTTGTCGGAAAAGTTGGCGTCGATCGCCGATGCGATCTCGGCGATGCGGGTCTGCGCCTCGCCGAAGCTGTACTCGTGTTCGTCCGACAGAAAGGCCGTGCGCATCGGAAAGCGCTCCGCCGCCCGCAGAAATCCATCGTAAATCCGCATGATCGTCCGTCTCCTCGTGTCCGGGGTGCTTGCCTGATCCCTCTGGACGCTCACATTATTCGGCGTCGGTGGTGGCTAACCCATTCCAACGGGTGGGGCGGGTGGCCAGGTGCCGGCGCAACGTGTGACGGACCAAGGGCCGATTCAGAACAGGCCCGGCCCATGACAACGAGGAGACAACAGGGATGGCACAAACCGCCCGACGCTGGTATCTCGCCAAGCACGCGAATGCCGATATCGAAGCCGATACCTTCGAGTTTCGCGAGGAGCCGATCCCCGCCCTGAAGGATGGCGAGATGCTCGTCCGCTCGATCTACCTGTCGCTGGACGCGACCAACCGCGTGTGGATCAGCACCTGGGACCAGTACATGGACCCGGTGAACCCCGGCGAGCCCATGCGCGGATTCGTCTGCGGCGAGGTCGTCGAGTCGAAAAACCCCGCCTTCCAGGCCGGTCAGATCGTTGCCGGCATGCACAGCTGGTCGGACTACTTCGTCACCGATGGCGCCACGTTCTCGGCCTTTCCGGCGCTGCCCGGCATCGACCTGAGCGAGGCCTTCGGCACGCTGGCGATCGCCGGGCCGACAGCCTATGTGGGGCTGATCAATGTCGGCGAGGTCAAGGCTGGCGAGACGGTGGTCGTCTCCGCTGCGGCCGGCGCGGTGGGGATGATGGTCGGGCAGATCGCCAAGCTGAAAGGCTGTCGCACCATCGGCATCGCGGGTGGTCCGGAAAAATGCGCGCGGCTCACCGAGGAATTCGGTTACGACGAGGCCATCGACTATCGCAACGAGGACGTCGCCGCGCGGCTCAAGGCGCTGGCGCCGGACGGCATTGATCTGCTCTACGAGAACGTCGGCGGGCAGATTCTCGACGCCGGCCTGGCGGCCATGAAGAACTTCGGTCGCGTCGTCATCTGCGGACTGATCTCGACCTACAACCAGTCCGGCGGCCCGGTGCCGGGTCCGTACATGTTCCGCAATGTGATCATGCGCCGGCTGCGGATCGAGGGCTTCGTGATCCTCGACTATGTGGAGGAAATGCCGGGCATCCTTCAGGAACTGGCCGGTTGGATGATGGAGGGCAAGCTGCACTTCCGGGTTCACGTCGTCGACGGCCTGGAGCAGGCCCCGGATGCGTTGAAGATGCTCTACACCGGTGCGAACCAGGGCAAGCTCATGGTTCGCATCGGCAACGAGCCCGGCTGACATGCTGGGCTCCGCGCTGGGAAGAAGGGTGGCCGACCTGAGTCCGGCCTCGACGGATAGCGACTCGGCGCCGGCGGGGCTGATCTCCCGGCGACGGCCGCTGGAACGGCTGCTGCGCTCCGGGGCGCGGATTCTGGTCGTGCAGGCGCCGGCCGGCTTCGGCAAGACGGTGCTGTTGCAGCAATACGCCGATACCTGCCGGTCGCGGGGTGATCGCGTGGCCTGGGTCCGGGTCGACGCGCAGGCCTACGATCCGGGGCCGTTTCTGGAGATGCTGGCCAACACCCTGACCGGGGGTGACTTCCCGGCGCAGTCCCGCTCCGGACCTCGCTCGGTGCCGGAGCTGGCGGAGCTGCTCAACGCGCCGGGGCGCCGCACGCTGCTGGTGCTCGACAACTTCGAACACAGCATGTCGCCGGCGATCGACAGTCTGTTCGCCCAGCTGCTGCGGGAGCTGCCGCGCAGCGTGCAGCTGTGCATCGGCACGCGGGTGGTGCCCAGCCGGCGGCTGATCGCCATGCAGGTGACCGGCGACACCGAAGTCATCGACGAGACGTTCCTGGCGTTCTCGCCCGGCGAGACATTCGAGTTCTTCCAGGGCTCGCCCGGCATGCAGCCGGTGCAGGTCGCGGAGATTCACGAGTGGACCAACGGCTGGCCCGTGGCGCTGCAATGCGTGCGCCTGTGTCTCAGCCGCGGGCGGATGCGTCGGTCGGAGGCCGTGTCGGATCGCGGCATCACCCGCGAGCTGATCGACTTTCTGACCACCGAGGTATTGGAAAACCTCGACCCGGAGCTGCGCGATTTCCTGCTGGAGATCTGCCTGCCCGAGCGGTTGAACGCGGAGTTGGTGGAGCATCTGACCGGTCGCGAGGACAGCGCCGAGGCGCTGCGCGCCATTGAGCATGCGGGGCTGTTCCTCAGTCCACTGGGTCCGCAGTCCGAGTGGGTGCGGTTTCACAACCTGTTCCGGCGCTGCCTGCTCGCGCGTCTGCAGCGCGATCTGCCGCATAGCGTGATCGCGCAGCGGCACGTCGATGTCGCGAACTGGCTGATCGATCAGGGCCGGCAGGAGGATGCGGTCGAGCATCTGCTTGCCGCCGGTCGCAGTGAAACCGCGGCCGGGCTGCTCGACGGCATCATCAACCAGTTCGTGGTCCGCGAGCAGCTGGAGCTGATCGAGCGCTATGTCGACCGGATTCCCGATGACGTGTTGCTGCGCTTCCGCTCGCTGACGGCCGCGGCGATCATCGCCTACGGATTCCGACGTTCCTTCGAGCGCGCCAACGCGCTGGTCGAGCAGCTGCATGCGGCGGTGGGTGACGATGCCGATGTCACCGAACTGGCGGAGCTGAATTTCGCTCACCTGTTCATGCTGGCGGCGCAGGACCGGTTCGACGAGCTGAATGAGCTGTCGGAGCGGACCTGGGCGCAGACCAGCGAGGACGACGCGTTCAAGCGCGGGGTCTGTCTCAACGCCCAGTCGATCTGGCTCACCGGTCAGGCCCGCTTCGAGGAAGTGCAGCAGCGCCTCGAACTCGCGCGTTCGCTGCACGAGAAGTCAGGCCACTACATGGGCTTGGGCTATTGCGAAGCCATTCACAGCATGGCGCTGTCATCGCAGGGTCGCATCCCCGAGGCCGGTCGCCGGCTGGCCAATGCGATGCAGGTCATCGAGCGCGGCGCGGTTGGCGGCGTGTCCGGCGGATCGGTGCTGGCGGCCTACATGGCCGAGCATGCCTATGAGAACAACGAGCTTGATCAGGCCACGCAGCTGCTGGATGACTTCGGCGCGCTGATCGAGCAGCACGGCATTGTCGATCCGCTGGCGACCAGCCTGCCGGTCGGTTCCCGGATCGCCCGGGCCCGCGGTGATTTCGCGGAGATGGAGTC
>NZ_CAXFCL010000230.1:0-1546 GCF_964000955.1 uncultured Abyssibacter sp. | reverse complement strand
TGAGTTACGCCTTCGAGCACAACAACGCCACCTTCGTGCTGCTTGACCGCTACACACTGGCCGACGGCAACAAGGCCACCATCGAGTCGCAGCTTCCCTGGATCGAGGACCGGCTGGCCGGACGCCCCGCCGACGCCCATGCATTCGTGCTGACCCATCAGCCGCTGATCGGCGAAAAGCACGCCGGCGGCCTGATGGGCGAAAGCGGCCTCGACGTGGAGGACGCGTTCATCACCAGTCTGTGGCGCAACAACGTGCCCTACCTGATCACCGGGCATGACCACATGCACGATGTCACCCGGGTGACGACCACCGACGGCGTCTCGGCGCATGTCGTCCAGCAGATCTCGGCCTCGTGCAGCAGCAAGTACTACACCCCCGTGGTGCCGTCGAACGACGAGACCTACAACGATCCGCGTCGCCAGGCACCGATCCAGCAGGAGCTCTACTCGGCCGGCTACTACATCTATTCCGTCGAGGGCGACAACGTCACGGTCGACTTCTACGCCGATTTCATCACCGAGAACGGCGAAGACCTGCGAACAACGCCGCGCCTGAACTTCACGCACCGAACGCGGTGGGGTTACGGCCTTCGGGGTGAAGCGTTCTTCATCGCGCCCGGCGAATCCTACGCCGCGGTCGAGGACCATTACCAAGAGGGAGGATTGACCACCCGGGCGCGGCTGCTCGGCGGCACGAACACCGGCGTCGGCACCGACTACGCCGGCCGGCCGTTCAGCCGGATGGTCAACACCGGATGGGTCACCCGCGTCGATGGTCTGGCCAGTCACATCCTTCGGCTGTGGGGCCTACCGGAAACCGTCGCCGAAGGCGGCTCGGCGGGCGTCCCGCTGTCGCTGAGCTACGATCCGGCGAAGGTCACCCCGGAAGCGCTCTCCAGCGGTCGTTTCGCGCTGGCCTATCTGGACGAGGCCAATCGGCGCTGGATCAACGCCGCGAGCACAGCCACGAGCGGCCCGACCAGCTTCGTCGACGGCCCCTGGGAACCGACCTACCCGCCCGGCACCCATGGCGTCGATCGTTCCGCCCGCACGGTCTGGGCGGTAGTTCGCGGAAACGGCCACTTCGCGGCGCTCACCCTGCCGGCGTCATGAACGCGGCACGCAGACCGGACCGCGCGTCCATCTGAGCATGCGGCGCTACCCGGCGATCCAACTCAGATCGATTTCCACACCCAAGAGAATCAGCAGCGCGAAGACGGCGAACAACCCGGCCGCGACGAACCGCACCTTGTCCAGCGCCCACCTGCGGGCCAGGCGCTCGCCGATCAGCACCGCCGGAACATTGGCCGCCAGCATGCCCAGCGTCGTACCCGCGGTGATCACGAACAGATCCGGGTATTGCGCACCCAGCGCCACGGTCACGAGCTGGGTCTTGTCGCCCATCTCGGCGACGAAGAACAGCGTCGTGGTCGCCGCGAAGGCCCCTAGGCGACGAGCCTGTCCGTCCGACTCATCCAGCGAATCCGGAATCAGTGCCCATACGGCGAAGCCGAGGAACGCCACTCCGATGACCCACCGCGACC
>NZ_CAXFCL010000229.1:0-5772 GCF_964000955.1 uncultured Abyssibacter sp. | reverse complement strand
TCATCCACCGCCCGGGAAGAGCTGGACCGCATGGCCACACCCGAGATTTCAAGGCAATGGCGTTGCCTCGCGCTTTATCCCGCACTCGTGATCGGACTCCTGTTCGGATCGGCAGCGGCGGCTCCGTCGGGCGAGTGGTCGGGCGACGAGATCGCCGAACTGTTCCTGAAGGTGGCCGGCAAGGCCAGCGATGGCGGAAGCGCCAAGACCACAAAGCAGGACTACGGTCTGCACTACACGTCCAAGTTGGGCACGCACGGGTACGAATGGCTTTATGAAATTCCGGACGTACCGCTGACCCTGCGTGCGGTCACCGGGCTGCGCATCAAGAGAATTGACTGGTCTCAGGCCACGAGATCACTGACCTTCAACGGGTTGTCGCTCTACGACCACCGCCTCTACGACAGCCTGCAATCCCTGGACCCCAGCCTGCGCCTCGACCTGGCTTCCGACCACTGGAGCGTGCTCGGACTCTGCCCCTACCGCGACCGTCCAAAGCCGCTGGCCAACGTCTGTCTGCGCATCAAGGTCAAGCGTCAACCCGACGGGCTGGCGATCGAAGGCAAGACGGTGGCCCCGCCGGATGCGTATCTGATCCACACCGTCGACCTCGTGCTCGATCCGCCACTGGACAACGACGAGGTCATTCGCCATGTGCTTCAGGAGTACCGCGAGGGCGGCCGCTGGATAAGGCTCTGGTCGCTTTACAACACGCTGGAGGAGACGGTCCCGCATCTTCTCGACGGAACGACCGATGACCTGATCGTCCAGGGTCAGGCGCAGTTCGCCGCACGCTATGCGGACAACTTCGCGACCGTCTCAGCGCAGGAAAAGGAGGACTTGCTGTTTCTGTACAAGCATCAGATCTTCAAGGAAAACTACGTCGATTTCGACGATCTCAACACGCTGTATCGGAATTTCCTGCGCGGGGTCGAGATCAAGAAGCAGCGGCTCGCGCCGGGTGGGTTTCCGGACCTGATTCTGACCAGCGAAGGGCGCTGTGTAAGCGGTGACTGCCGCAATGGCGATGGCACCCTGCGCATCGGTGACTGGACCTTCACCGGCAGTTTTGGACTCGGCACCGCCCTGGTCGGTCAGCTGACACGACCCAATGGAGATTCGCTGGCCGTGAAGGCCGAGTTCAGCCACCTTACGGAACTGGAGGGGACGATCTCCGGGACCCGGATGCTCGGTGTCCGCAACAAGCAAACTAGCCGCTGGGATTACAGCTTCGCCGACTACCCCGACGGCCTGCTAACCGGCCAGAGCGACCAGGTTGCGCTCAGGCTTGAGGACATTCAGCTGAGTTTCGACACTCGCCAGGCCGGCGCATTTCTGAAGAGCCTGAATCTGGAGCTGCGGCAGTTCCATCTCTTTCACCAGCACGACGAGCGCTACGGCGGTTACCGGTGGGAGCCCGGGAAGGGCACCGATGCCTTCGGTCACTATTACCGAAAGAAAATCGACCAGACCGTCCTCACCGCCATACCGCTTTTTGAAACGACCATCACCCGATCAAACGGCCAGCTGCATTTCGAGCCTCGGGGGCCGGACGGCGCGTTTCGTCAGAGCGGGCATCCCGAACAGTCGTTCCGAACCGTCACCCGGCTGGACATCCCGTTGCCCGAGCCTCGGGAGGAGACCTTCGCCAAGCTCAATCACGTGCTCACCGCCTGGGCGAGCGTCCACCGGCGGCACTACGATGCAATGGACAGACGCTGTGCCGACCTGGCATCGATCGATCCGCTGTCCGAGAACCTCAATCGGCACATGGACACGTTCAAGGCGTTCCAGGAGCAGGATCTCGAACGCTTCTACGCGGGAACACCCGCTCGCCAACTGACGGCTCAGTTCATCGAGGCCAACCGCAACATTGTTCAACTGCTGGGTGCGCAGCGCGAACTCATGAAGCGTTTTCAGGCGAACCCGCAATGCGCATCCGAGGGTGGCTTCTCCGTGGATTTCGCGGAACTGGACCAGGCCACGGCAGACAAGATGCGGCGGTTGGTCGTGAGCCGCGATGCCATCGAGGGAACGTCACCCAGAGAAACGATGGCGTACCTGCTCAGCCACTCGCTGATCGATGCGGAAGGAAACGCGTCGGCGAGGGCCGGCGCCGAGCGCGACGCCGAGCGGCGGCGGCTAGAACAAGAACAACAACGCCTGGAATCGATGCTCGCCAACCACGAACGCGCAATGAACAACCAGGGCGCGGTCGGCTACGGCGCGATATCAGGAAACAGGAAACCGTCCCGCCTGAGCGCCGATCAGTTGTTCGAGACGAAAGAGCGCCTGCGCGAAATCGAACAGCTACTGCGGAAATAACCCCAGGGGTCAGAGGTGGCCACCGACATCATCTGGATACGATCCATGAAAGAGAGACTGACTATTGCGCTGGCAGCGGGACTTTTGAGCCTGTCATTCGGGTCGACAGCCCAGCCGAAGATGCCCATCGAACTCGTCGACTTCGGAACCGACGGCGTCCGCGCGGACGATGACGTCTGTGACGACCCGCGCTTCGTCGGACCGGGGATGGACGGTGTGTTCACCGACGAGGCGGACAAGCTGCGCGATGCCTCCGATTGCAAGGCCGCCTACGCCGCCGGGACGATCTGGATACCCCTGGCCGAGGCACCCGAGGACGAGACCACCTTCGAAAACCCCCTCGATTGGTGACCTCGCAAACCTCCGAGCTCAGCGCGTGGGGCTGGTCTGCCGCCTGAGCATGACGGACTAACGCCGCCGCCATTGATCGCTGGTACAGGGCGAGGGACTGTCGTCGTCCAGCGGGTTGTCAAACCCCAGCGCGTTCAGTCGTCGAACCATCGATCCACGAACTCCATTGGCCCAACGACGGCCTTTGCTCGCGTTGCGACCGGTTGCCGAGCGTGTTACTCGTGACCCCGGCAGGGGCGCAGGATCATCACGCCGCGACGGCGAGCACTGGACTGCGTGCTGCAAACGGGCGAGGGGGAGACGATGAACATGACACGCGATTTCGGCCGGCGAGCGTTTACGGCTTGTGCACTCAGCTGCCTTGCCGCGGCGCTGGGCGGCTGCGGAGACGCGACGACCATCGACACGGCCGGCGTGGTCATCGATGAACAACCCACTCCAACTCCCGCGCCCACCGGCACGACGATCGGGGCGGACGGCGGTGTCGTGGTGTCTGACGATGGACTGGTTCGCCTCGACATTCCCGCCAACGCCTTGGCCAGCCCCGTCGCCATCGAGATTGCGGCGGCCGACACCACCCTCCTGCTGGGCGATGGCCCCACCGACCGCATTGCGTTCATTTACGACTTGCAGCCCAGCGGCCTGGAGTTCCTCATCCCTGCTCGGCTGACCGTCACTGCGACACCCACCGTGGATGACGAGGATGACGACTCCGTCGCCTTCACGCCGGCGCTGATGGTCACCGAGAGCGCAGACGGCACGCTGGAATTGCTGCGAAACCAGGCTATCGACGTGGATTTCACCCGGAGTCAGCTGGTTTATTCGGGCGATATCAACCATTTCTCCGGACTGGTGGGCGAGGCCGGCCCGTTCAGGATTCGTTTCTTTGCGCCACGCACCCTGGAGTCCGAGTCTCGCTACACACTGGTCACCGAGGCCCGTGGCGCCGGTGGGTTTGAATTGGACTCCGCGACCGGCACGTTTCAATCCCAGGCACCCTTCGTGCTGGAGGGTGATATCGAAGTACTGAGTGTTGACCCCTCGTATCGCCAGACCGTCACCTGTGACACCGCAGGCATTGTGGTGGGTGATCGCTACGCCGACCTGTCCACCGAGGGCGAGTTCGTCTTTGCGCAAAGCGAGACGACGTCAGGCGCCAATGCGCTGCTGTATGTCGCCGCCGCTCTGACGAATGGTGCCCTCAGTGGCGACGACGCGCAGCGGACATTCACCCTCGCCGCCACCCGCGAAAGTGAATGCCTGGCGCCCACCACGTCACCACCCACCGAACCCATTGGCGTACTCGAACCGGGGTTCCTCGAATGCGGAGACGCCAGCCGGTGCGGCGGGCTGGAGCAAGGTGGGCTACTGCAATCGGACGATGTGCTGCAGCCGGCCTGGGCGACCGGCACGGCGCCGCCCGAGGACACCTGCCGGCTCGGCATCGAGCCCTGTGCATTTGGGCCCTATGACAATCCCCGGTTTGTGGCCGTCACCGCGAGCAGCGAGGGGGCGATCTCCGCCATAGACGTCGAATCAGGCGAACAAATCGGTGAGTTTCTTGGTGGGCAGGACCCGTTCTTCGGCGCGAGCCGTGCCTTTGCGCCCTTCGGCGTACTGCCGCTGCTGCCAACCGTGCCCGGTGCGGACGAAAGTGCGACGGTGTTGACCTACGGCCAAGCGCTTGAAGGCTCGTCCACGGCGGGGCGATTCCAACGGTCGAATGCACCTGCCGAGGAATTCAGGGACCCGAACAACCCCAATGATTTCGGGCAAGCATTCACGCATATCACCGGGAACAGCTTTTTTCTCGACGCCACCACCTTCGGTGGCAACATCCGCGCGGACGGTGGCCTGTTGGCCAGCGATTCGGGCCTGAGGCTATTCCGATTCAACCCCGACGAACGCGTGCTGGAATACAACACGTTCCGGTTTGTGGATATCGGGCCCGTGCTGTCCGCGTTTGTGGTTCAGACCGACACCGACACGCCCGGCCCGGCGTTGGCCCTTCAGGACAGTCCTGACACCGGCGCGTTGTTGCAGCATGTCGACCTGAACTCGGCAGATGTGACCACTGTTGGGAGTGTCGCGGCGAATCCACGCCAGATTCGCTGCAACGGCGGCCTGTGCTTCGCGACCTCCGCGGGTGAGGAGGGCGCTACACCCAGTCAACTCAAGTGGTGGACCTGGGATGGCACAAGTGCGGTCGTCACCGAACGCGGCGTGCTGGATCTTGGCGGCACAGGGGCCAGCGGGGATTCAGCCTTTGCGCAGGTGATCGGCCTGGACACGGTCCGCTTTGATAACGGCAACATCGGGGTGGTGGCATTCGGATTTTCCAACGGCACGGTGTATGAGATCGCGGTCACCGGCGAAAACGCTGAAACGCCCGGCATCGTCGCTCGGCAAGGCCAGACACAAACCTCCAGCGCCTGCCCCAACCCGGGCCACGGTCGCTGGACCACCGACGCCGGGCAACTCAAGTGGATCGCCCTCTGCAATGGCGGCGGCGGCCTGGAAGTGGGCGATGCCCTGATCGCATCGCCAACCGATCCCTGAGGGCTGAAACCGCTTACAGCCCGCTGCACAGCCGCCGAATCAGATGCACCCAGCCAGCGGCGCAGTTCAGGTCCTTGGGCTCCAAGTTCAACTCGCGTTCCGTGACCGTCGCCCGACCAACACACGGTGATCGCAATTAATTAAGTCTGTCTACAGTTCACCGGTAAGCCCTTGATTTCAGGAGTACCTGCATGGCCGAACGCATCGAGCAAAGTCTGTTCGATATATTTATCTATGATTTCAGTCGGTTAGCCACAGGACGTGAAGCGCGGCTGTTGCCCGTGAACTCGCCCGCAGATCTTGACGGTTAAAGGCCCTTCCAGATGTGTCTGTGTTAAGGAAACACAGATTTAGTCACGGTTCGGACATGAGGCTGCCCGAGTATCCGCACTTTCGGACTGTCGACTGCGCGAAGCGCGTCTGCGCGGGTTAAAAGGATTGACAATTCGCCGATCTCCCATCATCCGGACACAGCGTGACGGTTGTGTCCCCGGACGTGGTGTAAGAAGCCACCGCTCGCCTCGGCATTCTGAGGTC
>NZ_CAXFCL010000228.1:0-6963 GCF_964000955.1 uncultured Abyssibacter sp. | reverse complement strand
CGTCGAAACCGGCGTCGTCGGCCTGCGCCAGCACTTCCTCGCGTCCATAGGCCGTCACCAGCAGAATCTGCAAGTCCTTCCCGCAGCGTCGGCGGATTTCCGCCGCCGCCTCGATGCCGTTCATGCCTGGCATCCGCCAATCCATGAGCACGAGGTCGAAACGGCGCGGCTGCACTTCCTCGACCGCTTCCTCGCCGGAGGCCGAACAGGAGACCGTCAGGCCAAACCCCTCCAGCGTCGACGTCAGGATCTCGCGCGCCGCCGGGTTGTCGTCGACGACCAGACAGCGCAGCCCGAGCAGATGCTCCCCCGCGCGTTCGGCCAGGCTGATGACATCCGCCCGCGTCGGAAAGTCGAGGGCGAAGGAAAACGTGCTGCCGACGCCGTAGCTGCTGTCGACCCTGATGGTGCCTCCCATCATCTGGACGAGACGCTGCGAGATCGCGAGGCCCAGACCCGTGCCGCCGTAGCGACGGGTTGTCGAGGCATCGGCCTGGGAGAAGGCCTCGAACAGCTTGTCCACCTGCTCGGGCGTCATCCCCGCACCCGTGTCGCGAATGGAGAACAGCAGCTTCACCTGCATGTCCGAACGCTCCTGCTCTTCCACCCGCACCACGACCTCACCTTCCGCGGTGAACTTGATGGCGTTGCCGACCAGATTGATCAGCACCTGACCCAGACGCAACGGGTCGCCGATCATCTCCGTGGGCAGCGTCGTGGGCAGATCGAACAACACCTCGACATCGGCGCTGGTCGTGCGCGCCGCCGCGATGTCGGCAACGTTCTGCATGACCTCGTGCAGCGAGAACGGCACCGATTCGATATCCAGCCGGCCGGCCTCGATCTTCGAGAAATCCAGGATGTCGTTGATGATCCGGAGCAGGCTTTGCGCGCCGGATTCGATCTTCTTCAGATAGTTGCGCTGGCGCTCGTTCAGGTCGGTTTGCAGGGCCAGATGCGCCATCCCCATCACCGCGTTCATCGGCGTGCGGATCTCGTGACTCATGTTCGCCAGGAAGTCGCTCTTGGCGCGATCAGCCTCCTCCGCGGCGGTCTGCGCCTCGCGCGCCCGCCCCTCCGCCTGCTTGCGGAGCTGGATGTCGGTCTGGATCGCGTCGGCCATGCAGTTGAAATCACGACCCAGCAGTTCAAGCTCCCGCACCGAATCAATCCGCACGCGATGGTGGTAGGCACCGGAGGCGATGCGGTTGGCACCGTCGATCAATCCCTTGAGCGGCCGCAGCACGTTGCGCTCGGCCAGAATCAGCACGCAGATACACATCAGTACCAGCAGCAGCACCAGAAAGACCTGGTATTGCAGCAGCGTGCGGCTCTCCGTCGAGAGCTTGCCCACCTCCCGCATGGTGCGTTCGTTCACCAAGCCGATGAACGACTCCACCGCCGCCATGATCCGATTCTTGTACTGGAAATATTCCGGACCGGTGAGCCGACGGTAGAGTGGATAAACGGCCTGAATGTACGCGGCGCTTCCGGGCTCGGCATCAATCGCCTCCCGGGCCTGCATCACCTCGGTTTCAAGTTCCGCGAGCCGATCGGACTCCTCGCGTGAGGCATTGAGGGTATTGAACTCGGAATCAGTGAATTGCGCGGCGCGCATCATCTCGACGAGGGATTGCGCCGCGCCATACTCGACGTCCATGGCCGGGTCGGCCAGACGCCGATCCCAGAACGAGCCGTTGTAGTCGACGGGCCGCGGCGACTCACCATTGCGAATGGCGAGAATCTCGTTGAAATAAGCGCGATAGCGGACATCGCCGGTGGCGACATACAGCCGGACCATCATCGTCAGCTCGTTCGAGCTCTGACGCATGCGTTCGGCCAGCTTGAAGGTCTGCGTCCGGCGGTTTTCCGCCACGGCCTGCTGCTCGCTGATCGTCAGCTGCAGCGTCGTGATGTACATCAGCAATGCGACAACCGCGCCGACACACCCGAGTGCCAAGCCTACCGCCCAACGCATCGACATCCAGTCCTCCCCAGCGCAGCCCCTTGCGACATCAGCGGGCCGGCAGTGCCCGCCATCCATTTTCTACCAGACCCACGACGATCAACGCGAGTTTGCAGATGATGCTGGTTAAAAACGCCTGCAATCGTAGTCTTTTTTACGTCGACCCTGCGACATCACCACCGGCTGTCACAACGGCGAATCGGACACCCAGTTCCCGGAATCTGGCGATGGGTGGAGCACCCCTATCTGGCGCGGACGAGTCAGAACCTCTTGAGCAGGCCCCGGACGAAGAGATATTGCAGCACCGCCGCTTCATTTGTACCCTCTCGTGCAAATAACTCAGGACTCCCCAAGAGGAGTCCCCAAACTCCGCGAAGTCGGGGGGAGACAACCATGTTGAAAGGAAAGCCCATCTGGGGATTGGGAGCCGTCGCGTTGTGCCTGACGGCTTGCGGAACCAGCGAACCCGCTACAACAGGCCAGACCACCGATGAAGGCGGACCGGTCGTGGACTGCGCAGACAGCCAGCCAACTGATCACTCCGCGACGTCACTGGCGTGGCATATCGATCCACTGCCCGGCCCGCCGTTGCTCTACACCGCGGCACCGGACGCCCCTCAGCTCGAGAACGCGGGCGTCTGGCAGGCGCCACCGATCTTGATTTCAGGCGCATCGGCGTATCGCTGTGGCGAGTTCCTTTACCAGGATTGGTTGTTTGATGACCGGGGCGCCGCCGGTGTACTCGACCCCAATGACCCACACGACGCCACGTCGTATCTGTTTTCCAACAAGGCGGGAACACTCACCTATCCCACTGCCGAGGACTACGCGAACAACGCGGCCGATCTGGTCGAGTTTCGCGTGAAGCCCCTGTCTGACCGCACCGCGTTTCGTCTCACGCTCAACACCTTGCTCGACCCGTCGCGAGTGGCGATGACGATCGCGCTGGGTGGGTCCGAAGCCCCTGTCGACTGGCCCTACTCCGCCGGCGTGGTCTCCCCCGCACGCTGGTTTCTGAGCGTCAAAGGCACCGACGTCGAGTTGTTGGATGCGGCCAACGACATGACCCCAATCGCCGGGCCGGCGGTCACCATCGACATGGTCCGCCGGCAATACACCATCGACGTCCCCCATACGGCCTGGAACCCGGGCACCGGCAGTGTCCGCATGGCAGCCGGTGTGGGTGTCTGGGATGCGGAGGCTGGCACCTACGCTCAGCCAGGCGCCATCGCCAACGCATCCGCCCCCGGTGGTGGTGCGACGTTGTCGCCGGCACTGTTCAATGTCGCATTCCGTGCACAGGAACCGACCCCCGATTTCGGCGCGTTCATGGGCCGGACCATTGCCGACGCCGCCGTGCTCGACAAGACGCAGGCGCATTGGTGGCGGGAGCGCGCGCAGGCAGACGCCCTGCAATCGGGGGACATCAGCGCTTTCTTCGCGAACGTCGATTTCGACAAGTTGCAGCGTGGCGAATCGGACGAATCCGCGGTACCCACCTCCGGTCATCTGAACCGCATCTACGCCAGCCGTTTTGCCTACGGACAGGGCCTGGACTACGAGAACTGTGGCGGCATCAGCGCCACCCGCCCTTGCCAGGGCGGGATGCGCGGCCAGCTACTCCCCTACGCCATCTATGTCCCTCAACAAGCGCCACCCGCGGACGGATACGGGTTGACCGTGTTCCCGCATGCACTTTCCGCCAACTACAACCAATACTCGGGCTCGCGACACAGCGAGCAACTGGGCGAACGCGGCACGGGCAGCATCGTGATCACGGGCAGCGGTCGAGGCCCGGACGGCTTTTACTACGACGCCGCTCAAGCCGACATCTTCGAAGTGTGGGCCGACGCGGCTCGCCACTATCCGCTGGATCCGGACCGGGTGACCATGACGGGCATCTCCATGGGAGGTATCGGCAGCTTCCGTACCGCAACCCACTACCCCGATCTGTTTGGCCGCATCATGCCGGTTGTCGCGGCAGCCGGTGGCTCAGAAGATGCGCTGGCCTCGCTGCGCAACGTGCCCGTGATGATGTGGACCTGCGCGCTGGACGAGTTGCAGCAACTCCCGATCACGGAAGAGATCGTTGGTGCCCTGCACGGCCTGAACTATCGGCTTGATTCGTATCTCTTCACCACCTGGGATCACCTGACGCCATCCACCAACGACTTTTATGCGCCCGGCGCCGAGTTCTTGCTGGACGACACCGTGGACCGCAACCCGGCGCACATCACCTACGTATTCCGTCCCGGCGAAACCAACGCTGATTACGGCCTCGTCGCCGACAAAGCCTACTGGCTGTCCGGACTGGAGCTCAGCGACGCGAGCACCGGCATCGGCACCATCGACGCGGTGAGCGAGGGCCTTGGCCTGGCCGACCCCGAACCGCTGCCGGTCGCTGAAAGCGTCGGCGTTCTGGACGGTGGCAACCACGAACCGGCGCCCTACGTCCGGCGGGCACTGGACTGGGTCGAACCAGCGACTCAACCGGCTGCGGATCGGCTGCACATCACCGCTTCCAACATCGCCAGAGTCATCGTGCACCCGGAACGTGCCGGTTTGAGCTGCGGCGCGGAGATTGTCATTGACAGTGATGTCGAGACGGTGGTGGTCGTGGATGGCTGCTGACGGGGTTGGACTCGTCAGCACGCCGAACACCCGGCCGCCATCGCGCTCAGAAATGACACCCCGCTCCGACGGATGATCGCCTGCTCCGCGATGTCCTCGGGATAAAACGCGCGGCGGACAGGAACGACACAAGCGGACACAAAAACCCCCGCCGCAGCGGGGTTTTCGATCGTGCCCGGTCTTGGCCGGACCATGATTTGGTGGGCGGAGGTCACTCGAATTCCGCATGTAGTGCACTGATCCTGCGGAATTTGCAACATTTCGATTTCTCCGCATGCCCCCGAATATGCCCCCAACTGAGTTCGGCACCGTTCATCAGTCGGTCGGAGATTGACATTGGCAAGTGTTCTTCTCACTACTCCATCGAACCCGGCGATGGGTTCGGGTTGCCTCTACCGTGAGCGCGATTATGACCCTTCCAGCCCTTCGGAAGCATGAATTCAATACCGCATTGGCCTCTTGGGAGTTGCCACGCTGGAACATCTGGAGATGCTTCAGCAAAGCGGGGGCAAGGAGCGCATCGGCTTAGAACTGGGCCAGTGCCTCAAGCAGGGCCGCTGCTCCAAACACGAACCCGAGCAAAATCACGGCCCAAACCGCGATCCGTACCTTCACTTCTTTGACGAACAGTTCGAGCATCTTCCGAACCTCCGCAGTGATAAACTGATTCAACGTTGATCTCCCAAGTAGTGGTTGGGGTGAGACGAAAAAGCCCTCAGCCGTTGCCGCGACTGGGGGCTTTGTTTTTTGCCCCAAGTCCGGGGCAAGGTAGAACCTTCAAACAAAGTGGAGAAGGCCCCTCGGAGACCCCTGCCAAGCCCGCTGCCACTCTGTTATCTCAGACCTGAGCTCGGGACTGCTGGCGAGGGTTCTTCCGGCTATACAGGGACATAAGCTTTCGCGCTGAACTACAGCCGGAGCCCCATCAACGCGAAGGTGACGGACTGAATCTGCTGATCCAGCAGCTCAACCGGGAATTCGGAATCGAATCGAACCGGCACGTCGAACTCGCCGCCCCACGTCAGCACCGCCCCGCTCTGGTCGGCGGTGAAGCTGACGACGCCAGTCGCGTAGTGAGTGTCTCGAGGAATGCCATCAACCGTTCCTCCGCAACGCGTTGGCGACGCCACGACCGGCCGCTGCCTGGATCTGCAGTTCGGTGGATCGACTGACTGAGCCAGTCGGAGCGTTGACCGTGATGTTGTTAACCACGCTTCGCTGGTTCAGCGTCTTGTTGTCGACGATGTGTCCCGAAGTTCCGGGCACGAACAGTTCCTCTCCCTCTTCACCGACGATGTACGCCTTGCCGGCCGTCACAGACCCTCCGCGCGCTCGTTTCCCGCCAAAGCCACCGGACAGGAACCCACCCAGAACGCCTTCCAATCCACCTCCATTGGATGCATTTCCAAACAGATTGTTAAGGATGGCTGCTGCAGCAGCTTCGGCGACGAGTCGCTGAAGCAATCGGGCGAAGTTTTCCGCCATATCGTCCAAGCTGCTGGAGAACGGGTCGTACAGGTATTCAGCCAGCGAGGACTGAATATTGCGGGCGGCACTCGCAGAGATCTCTTCCATCGTGCGAGCCCACTCGGAAGCTTCGTCCCTACTCTGATTCAGACGCTCCCGCGCTTGATCGAGTCCGCGGTTGAAGGTCTCTTCGTCGATCAGAGGTTGACCGTCCTCGTTGACCGCTCGCTTCAACTCCTTCAAGCGCTCGACTTCATCGTTGAAGCGCTCCAGAGGGGTTCGAGTGGCTTCGAAGACCTGGGCGGCTTCGGCTTCGAGCTGATTCATCCGCTCGGCTTCCTTCGCCATGTCCTCCAGCTCCATCGTCAACGCGATGTAGCGGTCCCGCAGAGGATCAGCTTCGGCGCCCAGATTGCTGAACTGTTCGGCTAGGTCGCCGTGCAGGGCACGATAGCGGGCCACCGCGACCTCCCCTTCACCATAGGTCGCGATCTGCTGGTTAAGGCTCGCAAGCAGAGACTGCACTTCGCGATTGGCCTTGGTGTAGGGGCTCTCTCCGCCACCGCCAAGATCGATCGGAATTGGCGGGGGTTTGATGTTGGTCCGCTCTGTCTCGTCCTTGTCGCCGCTGCGTTTTTGTAGATCCCCGAAGAGCTTTTGCCGACGCTCCAGTTCAGCGAACAGTTCGTCACGACGCTTCTCAAGCACCTCGAAAGGAACGGCAATGCCTCCGACCATTTCACTCTCACCGGAGAGGATCATGTCGTTTAGCCGCTTCCATGAACCGCCCCGGGAATCCCGGAGGCTCATAGGTTTGAGTCAGGCGGCCATCGCCTGACCCTCAATCTGTGAATAGTAAGCCGCTTCGCGCTCGATCGGCGGGACATTGCCGATCGATT
>NZ_CAXFCL010000227.1:0-11488 GCF_964000955.1 uncultured Abyssibacter sp. | reverse complement strand
TGGCCGGGCGTGATGACCAAGCTGATGGCCTGCCCGCCGACCTGCGGCGCCGCAGCGGCGATCATCTGCTCGCGGGACTACGCCAAGCGCCACGGACTGGACGATGGCGTGCGCATCCGCGCCCAGGCGATGACCACCGACACCGCGGTCACCTTCGACGCCGCCGACATGCGCGAGCTGGTCGGCTTCAGCATGGCGAAGACCGCCGCCGACACCGTCTACGAGGCCGCCGGCATCGGTCCGGACGATGTCGACGTGGTCGAGCTGCACGACTGCTTCGCCCATAACGAGCTGATCAGCTATGAGGCGCTGGGACTTTGCGGGCGTGGCCAGGCCGAACAGTTCGTCGTCGACGGCGACAACACCTACGGCGGCAAGGTCGTCACCAACCCCTCCGGCGGCCTGCTGTCCAAGGGACATCCGCTGGGCGCGACTGGCCTCGCGCAGTGCACCGAACTGGTCAAGCAGCTGCGCGGTCAGGCCGAAGCCCGACAGGTCGACGGCGCCAGACTCGCGCTGCAACACAACCTGGGTCTGGGCGGCGCCTGCGTCGTGACACTCTACGAGCGGACCTAGGCGCGTCGACGATCCGGACGGGCAGCCGCCAACGATGCCCTCCGGATCGCGTTCATTCCAGGCCTCAGGCCATCCGGCTGATGGTCTTGCGGAAACGGGCCAGGGAGAACACGAACAGCAACCCGCCGATCACGGTGATCGCCAGCATCTGCGGCCAGACCGCCTCCACGCCCGCCGCACGATAAAGCACCGCCTGTGACGCGGAGACAAAGTGTGATGTCGGCGCTGCCGACATCACCATTTGCACGAACTGCGGCATGCTCTCGAATGGCGTCGAGCCACCGGACAGCATCTGTAGCGGGATGATGGTCAGCACCATCAGCAACGCGAACTGCGGCATGCCGCGGGACACGGTTGCCATGAAGATCCCCATGGACGTGGTCGCGAACAGATGCAGCAAGGCGATGAGCAGGAACAATGCGATCGACCCCTCGATCGGCACCTGCAGGGCGGCGCGAACGACCAGCGTCAGTGACAGGAATGCGGCCAGCAGCACCACGCCCGCCGTCGCCCAGACCTTCGCCACCATGATCTGCAACGGCGTCACCGGCATGACCAGCAGATGCTCGATGGTCCCGTGCTCCCGCTCTCGGATCAGGGCCGCGCCGGCCAGGATGATCGACAGCAGCGTGACGTTGTCGATGATCTGCATCAGCGCGCCAAACCAGGCTTCCGTGAGATTCGGATTGAAGCGGGCTCGCAACACCAGCTCCACCGGTGCCGTCGACACCCCGTCGCGGTAGCGGCTGACAAACCCCGTCACCTCGTCGTTGACGATGCGCGACACGTAGCCACTGCCGGTGAAGGCCTGCGACATGCGCGTGGCGTCGACATTGAGCTGGACCGCCGGCGCGCGACCGGCCAGTACGTCGCGCTGAAATCCCGCCGGTATCGTCAGCGCGAAGGTGAACAGGCCCGCATCCATGCCCGAATCAACATCGTTCACCGTAATCATCGACGGCGGCAGGAAATGGGGCGGATAAAACGCCTGGGCAATGCGCTGGGACAGCGGTGAGCGGTCCTCGTCCACGATCGCGATCGGCGCCAGATTGAGAGACTCCGGCATCGCCGTCGCCGAGGTGTAAACCGACAGGGAGAACGTGTAGATGATCAGGATCAGCATCACCGGATCACGCCGCAGACTCCACAGTTCCTTGACGCCAAGCCGGTAGACGTTGGACAGGTAACCGCGCATCAGCGGGCCTGCTTGCGCAGCAACAGCGTCGCGGCGACCAGGATCACCGGCACCGAGGCCATGATCGGATAAACCGCGAAGCCCAGATCGGCGAAACCCAGCGCCTTGCTGAACACGCCTCGGCTGACCATGACCATGTAGGTCGCCGGATAGAACTCGCCGATATGCCGCCCCACACCCTCCAGTGACGAAACCGGCGTGATGATCCCGGAAAACTGCACGACGGGGATCATGGAACCGATCATCGTGGCGAAGATCGCCGCGAGCTGGCTGTTGGTGAACGTGGACGCGAACAGTCCGAAGCCGGTCGCGAAGGCGATGTAGGCGAGTGAACAAATCGCCAGCAGGAGAAAACTGCCCTTCAGGGGGACACCGAAGATCGTCACCGCCGCCAGCGTCAGCAGCAGGAAGTTCAGCATGCCGAGCACGATGTACGGAACCTGCTTGCCCAGCAGAAACTCCAGGCGGCTCACCGGCGTGACGTACAGATTGATGATGGACCCGAGCTCCTTCTCGCGGACGACGGACAACGCCGTCAGCATCGCCGGAATCATCATCAGCAGCATCGGGATAACCGCGGGCACCATCGCCTGGAGACTTTCCACGTCGGGGTTGTAGCGGTAGCGGATCTCCACCTCGACACTCGGGGTCGGCGTAACGCCCAGTTGGGCGCGAACCATCTGCGCCAACCAGGTCTGATGCATGCCCTGCACGTAGCCGCTGGCCGTCTCCGCGCGCGCGGGCATCGATCCGTCCACCCAGGCCGCGATCTGAACCTGGTCGCCACGTCGGAGGTCACGCCCGAAGTTCGGGGGGATCTCGATCGCCAGCGACAGCTCGCCGTTGCGCATGCGCCGGTCCATGTCGGCGTGGTCCCGGATCGGATCGCGCTCGATGAAGTAACGCGACCCCGCGAGGTTGAGCACGTAGTCCCGGCTGGTGCCGGAACGGTCGTGGTCCAGCACCGCGAAGGTCAGGTTGTCGACATCCATGCTGATGCCGTAACCCATGATGAACATCAGGATCAGGCTGCCCACCAGCGCCAGCGTCGCGCGGACCGGATCGCGCTGGAGCTCCAGCGCCTCACGGCTCGAGTAGCTGAGCACGCGCATCAGACTGAAGCCGCGACGTCGGCCGCCGCCCTCGTCCGGTGCCGAGGTCTCCGCCGCCAGAACCGGTGCGGCGGCATCGGGTGCGTGACGCTCGCCCACCGCCTCCTCCAGGTAGCTGATGAAGGCGGCCTCCAGCGACGCCGAACCACGCTGGCGCACCAGCTCTGCCGGCTCGTCGGTGACGAGGACCTTGCCCGCATGCATGAGCGAGATGCGGTCGCAACGCGTCGCCTCGTTCATGAAATGCGTGGAGATGAAGATGGTGACCTTGTCCTTGCGGGCCAGATCGATCATCAGACGCCAGAACGCATCGCGCGCGATCGGATCGACCCCGGATGTCGGCTCGTCGAGAATCAGCAGCTCCGGCTTGTGCACCATGGCCACCGCTAGGGACAGGCGCTGGCGGATGCCCAGCGGCAGCGCATCCGGAAGCTTGTCCAGCACCGATGCCAGATCGAAGCGCTCGACCATCTCGTCGACACGCGCCGGAATCTGCTCCGCGGGCACGTGATAAAGCCGGGCGTGCAGCACCAGGTTCTGCCGCACGGTCAGCTCCGAATAAAGCGAGAACGCCTGCGACATGTAGCCGACGCGCCGGCGCGTTCCGATGTCGCTGGAATCAACCGCCTGGCCGAACAGCCAGGCCTCGCCCTCACTGGCGTCGAGCAGGCCGGTCAGCATTTTCATCGTCGTCGACTTGCCACAACCGTTGGAGCCGAGAAACCCGAAGATCTCGCCTCGGCGAATCCGGAAACTGGCGTGGTCGACCGCGGTGAAGTTGCCGAAACGCATGGTCAGGTCGCGGGCCTCGATGGCAACGATCTCGTCGTCACCCACCTCCAGCGGCGGCACGATCACCTCGCGATGCCCCTGGCGCACGGTCTCCGGCAACAGCGCGATGAAGGCCGCTTCCAGGGTGTTCGTTCCGGTCTGCGCATGCAGTTCGGCCGGTGTGCCCGTTGCCAGCACCCGCCCCGCATTCATCGCAACCAGCCAGTCGAAGCGCTCCGCCTCCTCCATGTAGGCGGTGGCGACCACGACGGACATCCCGGGCCGCGCCTGACGAATCCGCGTGATCAGGTCCCAGAACTGGTTGCGCGACAGCGGGTCCACCCCGGTCGTCGGCTCATCGAGAATCAGCAGGTCGGGATCGTGGATCAGCGCGCAGCACAATCCGAGTTTCTGCTTCATGCCGCCGGACAGCTTGCCGGCGGGGCGGTCCAGAAACGACTGCAACCCGGTCGCGGTGCACAACTCGTCGATGCGGCGACGGCGTTCGGCCGGACCGTGCCCGAACAGCCGCCCGAAGAACTGGAGGTTCTCCTCCACGGACAGCGAGGGATACAGATTCTTGCCCAGCCCCTGAGGCATGTAGGCGATGTGCGGGCAGACCCGGTCGCGGTGGCGCGTATCGCCGATGTCGCCGTCCAGCACCGTCACCGTTCCGGTCTGCACCGCGCGCGCGCCGGCAATCAGCGATAGCAGGCTGGACTTGCCGACGCCGTCCGGCCCGATCAGACCGACCATGCAGCCAGGCGGTATGTCCAGATCAATGCCATCGAGCGCGACCGTCTTGCGGTAGCGCAAACCGACACCGCGCAACCGGGCGACCGACGTCGTGACGGTATCGCTCATTCAGGCTGACGCAGCGTCAGCTCCGGCGGCCAGTCGACGCCGTCATCGAGCTTGAGCCAGGCCACACCGGGCAGGCCGGTCTTCACCATCTCCATGTGTCGCAGCAGCAGCTCGCGGTCGATGGTCGCCTTGACGCGAAACATGAGCTTTTGCCGTTCGCTCTGGGTTTCGACCGTCTTCGGTGTGAATTGCGCCGTGCTGGCGACGAAGGTGACCTTCGCCGGAATCGGGTACCGCGGCGCGGCATCCAGCACGATGCGAACCTCCTGCCCCAGCGCAACACGCCCCACGATGGTTTCCGGCAGGAAGAAGGTCATGTAAACGTCGCTCAGGTCCACCAGGTTGAGCACCTTGCCCCCCGCTCCCACAACCTCGCCGGGCTGGGCGATCTGGTACTGAACGCGTCCGTCGCGCGGCGACTTGAGCTGGCTGTCGAGCAGATCCGCCTCGATCCGCGCGACCGTGGCGCGCGCGGCGCTGGCCGCCGACCGGGCACCGACCACCTCGGACTCCGCCGCCTTGATCGCGGCCTCGCCCGCGGTCACCTGGGCCCGGGCGGCTCGCAGGGTCGCCTCGGCGCGACGCACGGTGGCACGGTCGTCATCCAGTTGCTGCTCGGAGGTGGCGCCGTCGGAAACCAGCGATTCGGTCCGCCTCAGCCGGCGCCGGGCGGCGTCCAGTTCGGCCTCGCGCTGGACCACGACCGCCTCGTAGGCCGCCAGCTCGCTCCGGCGGACCGCGACCAGTGCCTCGGCGCTGCGCACCGCGTTCTCCGCCTGCTCGAAACGCGCCCTCGCCTCATCCTTCTGCGCCTCCAGCGTGTCGATCTGCATCTGCGCGAGCACCTGTCCGGCCTTCACGAATTCGCCATCCGAGACATAGACGTCGACGATGCGCCCGCCAAGCTTAGCCGCGACATCGATCTCGGTCGCCTCGATGCGGCCGTTGCCGCTGACGAACCCGTCGCCGTACCCCGCCGCCTGGGTGTTCTTCCATGCGAAGTACCCCACCGCGCCGACGGCCAGCATCAGCACGACGATGATGAGCTTGTTCTTCCGGAGAAAATTCATGGTCGTCTGCCGCCTATTGAATCGGGGTTGCGTCCAGGCCCTGCGCACCACCACCCAGCGCAGCATAAAGCTGCACCCGGCTGGACAGCAGCGCACGACGCGTCTCCACCAGTTGCTGATCGGATGACAGCAAGGCCAGTTCCGCGTCCAGCACTTCGAGATACGGCGTGGCGCCGGCCTCGTAGCGCAGCTTGGCCAGTCGCGCGCGTTCGGCCTGGGCCTCGCGGGTCTGCATGCGGATGTCGACCAGATCACTCAGCCAGTGCCGGGCGACCAGCGCGTCCGCCACCTCGCGAAACGCGGTTTGCACGGTTTTCTCGTAGCTGGCGACCGCGATGTTCTTGCGCACCTCCGCCAGATCCAGATTGGCCTGGCGCCGGCCGGCGTCGAAGATCGGCAGCGAAATGCTGGGCGAGAACCCCCAGGACTCGCTCCCGCCCTCGAACAGACCTTCCAGCTCGGCGCTGGCCGTGCCGTAGGACCCGGTCAGCGTCACGCGTGGGAAGAAGGCCGCGCGCGCCGCACCGATGTTCGCATTCGCGGCGCGCAGCCTGTGCTCCGCGGCCACGATGTCCGGACGCTGCAGCAACACCTCGGAGGGCAAGCCCACACGCAGTTCCTCCATGACGCTGCGATCGTCCAGCCGGGTGTCGCGCGGCAGCGTCTCGACCGGCGCACCGGCCAGCAGATTCAGCGCATTGAGTTGCGCCGCGCGCGAGCGCGCGAGCTGGGCTTCCAGCGCGCGGGCCTGCGCCAGCAGGCTCTCGACCTGCGCGACTTCCAGACGGGACACCGCCCCGACCTCGTAGCGCCGCCGGAAGATCCGCAGGGACTCGCCGTAGTTCTCCACCGAGTGGCTAGCCAGCGCCAGTCGCTCGTCGAGCTCGCGCAAAACCAGGTAAGCATCGGCCACCTGCGCGATCAGGCTGATCGTGGCCGCCTGCCTGGCGGAATCGGTGGCGAGAAAATCCTGCAACGCGGATTCGCGCAAACTGCGCAGGCGGCCCCAGAAGTCCAGCTCCCAGGCCGGAACGTTAAGCCCGACCTCGAACTGGCTGCTGACAACCGACCGGCCGGTCGGGCTCAGATCGCCCGGCGTCCGGCCACGGGTCTCGGCAGCGGCCGCCCCCAGCGTGGGAAACCGGTCGGCCCGGGTGATGCCGTAGGCCGCCTGGGCCTCTTCAACGCGGAGGATCGCGACGCGAAGATCGCGGTTGTTCTCCAACGCCTGCGCGATTACGTCCCGCAGTTGCGGGTCGGTGAAATAGGCACGCCAGCCCGTGTCGACCAGCGTCGCGCTGGTGCCTTCCGGGCCCGCCGGCACGGCGTAGCCGGACACGGGATTGGTGGGCCGCTCGTAGTCCGGCGCGAGTGTGGTGCAAGCGGTTAGCGCGGCGCTCCCGGCCGCCAACAGCCAGGACAGCCTCGGCCGGTATGGACAAGACACGAACGTTCTCCCGATCCGGGACGTACCCCATGTCCTTCAGCATAGGCCGGGGTCTCCAGCGCGTTCAACGCATGGGTTCAATTGACCTGCCGGATCGGGATCGACCGGCCCCGACCTGAAGCGTCGGGACCGGTGCCTCGGGACTCAGTTCCCCGTGACCGTCAGCTCGGTTCGCCGGTTCAGATCCCGGCCTTCCTCGGTGCCGTTGTCGGCGACCGGCTGGCTTTCGCCATAGCCGGTGGCGGTCATCCTATCCGGCGACACTCCACGGTCGACCAGATAACGCAGCACCGCCTGGGCACGTGCCTCGGACAGGGTCTGGTTATAGGACTCCGCACCCTTGGAGTCGGTATGCCCGGCCAGTTCCACGGTGACATCGGGATAGGCATTCAGCTCGGCGGCGACCGCATCGAGAATGGTTCTGGCGTTGGGGGTCAGCACCGACTTATCGAACTCGAAGTTCACGCCGCGCAACACGATCACGTCACCGGGACCGCAACCGTTGAGCGACAGGCGCTCACCCGGTTTCGGTGTATGGCATTCGTTGACTTCGTCGTTGTCGGTCGCCGCCTCGCAGCCGGTGTCCTCCGGATAGTCGATCAGGCCGTCGGCGTCGTTGTCGATGCCGTCATCGCACTGCGGCGGTCCGGATTCGTCATTGTCATCCGGAGACTCGCAACCCTTGTCACCCGGATAGTCCTGCACGCCGTCACCATCGTTGTCGATGCCATCGGAACAGATCGCGACCGGCTCGATGACCTGCAGCGGTTCGGGTTCCGGCTCCGGCGGCAGCGGCCGCAGGCCGATCGGCAGTTGCAGACCCACACGGTAGATGCTGTCCGCCATGCCGGACTTGTCGTACTCGATGGAGCCGTCGTTCTCCTGGCCGTTGTTGTGGCGGAACCGGGCGTCGGCGCGGATGCCGAAGTCGTAGCGGCCGATGCTGAGCGGGAGCACGTAACCCAGGCCCGCCTCGATGTGCATGCCCTCGTACTCCGACCCGGTCATCCCCTGTTCGTCGGTGCTCATTTCGCCGATGCCGAAGGACACGAAGGCATTGGGCAGCAACCCGGCAAGGTAGGCCACGCCCCGCAGCGTCAGACCCGCCATGTCGGTGGTCTCGCCGTTGTCCCGGTCCAGCTCACTGAACGTGCCGTCCAGTTCCAAGGCAAAGATCTCGGAGAAACGGTAGCCAACACCGATGTCGTAGCCGACGCCGTCGTCCAGCAAGCGCTGACCATCCGGTTGGGTATACGACAGCATAGGCACGACGTAGAACCCGTCCTTGAACGGAGAGGGCTGGTTGTCGCTCTGCCCCAGACCTGTCGAACTGAAGACCGCCAGCAGAATGCCCGCGCTCCAACGCATCGTTTTACTTGTTGTCATCGTCCCCTCCACTGGGCTCGATTGTCTGTTCCGGTGACACGCCATCGCCGTCGTCGCGACCCAGTCAGCCACCTCGCATGGCACGTTCACGCTCGACCTCCTGATTCACGAAAGCGACCCATCGGGTGGCCTGGTCTCGATAGTCCGAATACGCCGCGGCTTCCTTGAAGGCCTGGCGGGCCGGACCGTAGCGCTTGAGGTTGTAGTGGGCCGTGCCGATCTGCATGTAGGCGCTGCCCGGACGTTCCAGCCCGCCGATCGAAAGCGCCTGTTCGAAGGCATCGACGGCGGCAGCCCAGTCGTACAACGCGATCTGCGCCTGCCCGAGATAGACATACTGGCGGGCATCGCCGGACAGTTCGGCGGCGCGCTCCAGCACCGGAATCTGCTGCTCGTATTCCTTGGCCAGCGCCATCGCCTGAGCCAGCAATTGCAGGTTCTCGGCGTTCGCCTCCACCATGCCGGAGCGCATCGCGTCCCGGATGACATCAATCGCCGGGTACGGCGCGTCCTCGGCCATGTACAGCCGCGCCATGTTGAGGACATCGGACTCCGACTCGAGCATCCCGGCGCGGTAGGCGGCGTGCATCACCGCGAGCTGCGCCTCCTGCAACTGCATCAGTCCGAGCATGCCGGCGAGCTGCTTGTAGTAGTTCGGGCTGGGCCAGCCGGCGATCAGCTCGCCGAGCACCCGCGAGGCCTTGGCGTAGTCACCCTGCTCGTAGTAGATCGCCCGGAGCAACGCCAGCCACTGTTCGCGGGGCGCCTGCTCGCGGCGCTTGGCCTCCTGCAACGCCGCGATCGCGGCGGGCGCGGCGGCGTCGTAGTCACCAAGCTGGTAATAAGCCTGAGCCTGGAGCATGTGCGCTTCGGGCCGGACCGACTCCACCTGCTGCATCCACTGATCCAGCACCCGCACCGACAGCGCATAGTCCTCGCGGACGAAGTAGAGCTGGGCCAGACGGAACAGCGAGTTGTTGCGAAGCTGCTCGGGCACGCCCTCGCCCAGACGCAAGATGCTCTTGTAGTCCTCGATGGTCCGGTCGATCTGCTCCTGCTCGTAGTGCACGGCGGCGTAGAAGTTGTAGACCTGCGCCTGCTCGTAATTGTTGAGCCCGTCCGCCTTCGCCAGCAGTTCGTCGAGAATCGATGCCGCCTTCGCGAGGTCCTTGGCGTCCAGCGCCTCCTGGGCGGCGGTGATCTTTTCGTACACCGCCGGAGACAGCTTCTCGGTCTTCCTGGTCGTACGCGGCTTGCGCTGGTCGTCGTCCTTCTGCGCAAGCCCCGGCGTCGGCATGAGAACCAGCGCCAGCGTGATGATCAGGAGTTGCGGCCAGTGCTTCATGGCTAGTCATCCAGCTTGAAGGTAATGAGATGCTCGACGCCGCGGACGACCTGTGGCTTGCCGTTGATGACGCGGGGCTTGTACTTGAAGCGCTCCACCGCCTTCTTGGCCGCCGAGTCGAAGACGCCCGACGGCTCGGCGTCGATCACCTCCGGGTCGATCACGCTGCCGGTCTCGGTCACGGTGAAGGTCAGCAGCACCCAGCCCTCGATCCCGCGCGTCTGCGCGCGTCTCGGGTACACCGGCGCCACCTTCACGATCGGCAGGTACTCGCCGTCCGAGGCCGACAGCCCGGCGCTGGTGTCCACCGCCAGGTCGCTGTCCACCGACATCGCCCCGATGTTCACGGTGTTGCCCTGCGGCTTCACCGTCTGCGTCTGCACCTGCGGCGTCTTCGGCGCGATCTGCGGCTTGTCCGGCTTCTCCGGCTTGGGCTGCTCGGTGCGCAGCTGCGGCGGGTTGGGGACGCGGACAAAGTCGACGATGCGCCCGGCCGGCGCTTCGGTCAGCGCGTTCTTGCCCGCCGCCACCAGCACGGACATCAGCCAGTACAGCAGAAAGGTCATCAGCAACCCGATGGCCACGCCGATCAGCAGACGCACGAGCCCGTGCGTCCAGTGCGCCCGCAGCACGTCGTCGATGGCGCTGGCGGGCAGTGCTTCGCTGGTTGTGGTGCTCATCCGCCCTGCCCCCTAGTTGGATGCGATGGAGACGTTGTAGACGCCGGCCTTGCGCGCCGCGTCCATCACGGTGATCAGCCGCTCGTTGGCCGAGTCGTCCTCGGCCTGGATCACCACCGCACCTTTCGGGTTCTCGGCATGCAGGCGCTTGATGTTGGCGGTCAGCGCGCCCGCATCCACCGGACGCCGGTTGATGAAGAGCTGGCCGTCAGCGGCAATGCTGACGAGGATGTTCTTGACCTCGTCCTTCTTCGGCGGCTGATTGCTCTGCGGCGGTCGGTTGACGTCAAAGCCGGCCTCCTTGACGAAGCTGGCGGTGACGATGAAGAAGATGAGCATGATGAAGACGACGTCGAGCATCGGCGTCAGGTCGATCTCGGAGTCGACGGCGTCGTCATCGCCCTCGCTGAGAAAATCCCTCATGCCGGGACCTCCTCGTCGTGCTCGGTCACCAGGTGGTCGGCCAGGTGTTCCATCCGCCGCTTGGCCTGCCATTCCAGCCAGTAGATGGCGAAGACACCGGACAAGGCCCCGACCATGCCGGCCATGGTCGGCACGGTGGCCTTGGCCACGCCGTCGGCCATCAGCCGCGGGTTGCCCATGCCGGCCGCGGCCATGACGTCAAACACGGCGATCATGCCGGTGACGGTGCCGAGCAGCCCCAGCAAGGGGCAGATGGCGACCACGGTCTTGACGGTGTTGATGTAGGCCCGGGTCTGCTGGCGCATGGCGTTGAGCAGGGCCAGGCGGATCTTGTGCGCCTGCCAGCTGTGGTGGTCGGATCGGGCCTCCCACAGCGCCCGCACCCGTTTGGCCTTGCCGGGATAACGCACGTAGAAGAACAGCGCCCGCTCGACGATGCAGCCCCACATGATGAAGATCGCCGCGGCGATCAGCAGCAGCACGTCGCCGCCCAGGATCAGGAAGTTGGTGACCTGGAAGACGACGTCGGAGACGAAAAAGGTCAAGCCTTCCATGCTAGGCGGCCTTGTCCTGCACGGCCCGGGCTTCCATGCGCTCGGCGATCAGCCCGGCGGTCTGG
>NZ_CAXFCL010000226.1:0-1928 GCF_964000955.1 uncultured Abyssibacter sp. | reverse complement strand
AGCCAGGGCAGGGGCAGCGCGAGCAGCAGCCAGGGCCACAGCAGCTCGATCATCGCAGCGCCTCCCGGCTCCACTGCCGGCAGGTGGTCAGCGCGGTGTCCCGGTCCATCGCGTCATCGCCGGTGACGGCATACCGGTTGACGAACAGCCGCTCCCAAAGGGGGCGCATGTCGACATCCGGCGCGGATTGTTCCAGCCGGTCCAGCCACGGCTCGCCGGTCAGCCCTGCGACCTGCTGACCGTGCTGCCCGATCATGCAGCGCCGCAGCCATGCGGCCAGGGCCGATTCGAAGATGGCGTCATCACGCAGGCTCGCGATCCGGTCCAGCTCGCGGGTGGCCGAGCGATAAAGCGTGGGGCGGCGCAGCCAGCGGATCAGCAGCACGGCCGCGACAATGAGCAACAGGACCAGCAGCGCGGCCAGCCACCAGCCGATCGCGGGCGGCCACCAGCCGGGATCCGGCGGTAGGTGGACATCGCGCAACTGCGCCAGCGGATCGGCCCCGTTCATGCCACCTGTCGGCGGCGGCCCAGTGCCGCGCTCAGCGATTCGACCGGGTCGCGGTCGGTGCGCAGCTCCACCCAGTGGGCGCGGCAGGTGCGCGCGGCGGATTCCGCGGCCTCGCGGCGCGTCCGGTATTGCTCGGTCCAGCGCTGCCGGTGCGTGCGCTGGCTGGTATCGATCCAGGCGATCTGACCGTCGGCATCGATCAACGGATAGCGGCCGGCTGGTGGCAGTTCCCATTCGATCGGGTCGACCGCGAAACCGAGAATCAGCTCCACGCGCTGACCGAGCTTGCGCAGCAGGGCGGCTTCCATCGCACCCAGTCCGCGGAAGTCGCTGAACAGGCCGACCAGCGCGCCGGGTCGCGCGGTGCGCAGCAGGCGGCGCAGCAACTGGGCGAAGGCGTCGGGTCGCGCCTGCCCGGGTTGGGCGTTCCGGGTGCTCAGCGCATGTAGCCAGTGCAGCAACTGCCGGCGGCTACCGGGGCGGACTTCGACATGCGAGTCGCCGTCGAAGCAGAGACCGCCCACCCGGTCGCGGTTTTCCAGCGCCGCCCAGGCGCACAGCGCGGCGGCCTGCGCGGCGCAGACCGACTTGAACCGCCCGCGCGTCGCGAACCACATCGCTGGCCGCAGATCGACGCAGAGAATCACCGGTCGTTCGCGTTCCTCGTGATATAGGCGGATATGCGGTGTGCCGGTGCGAGCGGTGACACGCCAGTCCATCGCGCGCAGATCGTCACCCGGCTGGTAGACGCGGTAGTCGTCGAATTCCATCCCCCGCCCGCGAAACCCGGAGGCATGGGCGCCGGCGAGGTCCGTCATCACCCGGGGGCGGGACGACAGGTCCAGCGCCCCGGCCTGACGCCGCAGCTCGATCAGCGCGTCCAGGTCGATGCGGGTGGGGTCGTTCGGGGTCATCAGGCGACGGGCACGCGTTCCAGCAGATGGCGAACCACGGCGTCGCTGTCCACGCCATCGGCCTCGGCCTCGAAACTCAGCAGCACGCGGTGGCGGAGTACGTCCGGCGCGACCGCCTGCACGTCGTCCGGCGATACGTAGTCACGATCACGCAGCCAGGCATGGGCGCGGGCGCAGCGTTCCAGACCCAGCGTGCCGCGCGGGCTGACGCCGAACTCGATCCAGCGGGCCAGATCGTCGCCGTAGGCGCCCGGCGTTCGGGTCGCCTGCACGAGCTGGACGATGTATTCCTCGACGGCTTCGTCGAGATGCAGGTTCAGACAGGCCTGTCGCATCGCCATCACGTCGGCCTGGCTGACGCGCAGGTCCGAAACCGGCTTTGCCGCGTGTCGCTCGGCGTCGCGGGTGAGCCGCAGGATGGCGCGCTCGGTGGAGACATCCGGATAGCCGACCTTCACGTACATCAGAAAGCGGTCGAGCTGGGCCTCCGGCAGCCGGTAGGT
>NZ_CAXFCL010000225.1:0-4635 GCF_964000955.1 uncultured Abyssibacter sp. | reverse complement strand
CGTGTGCAGCTCGCCGCCGCCGGACCAGGCCAGCGCGAATTCCTGCAACGGTTCCAGACGGCTGTTTCGCCCGCCGCGACGCGCGCCCCTGGCAACCAGGCCCACGCGGCCGTGCTCGGCGGTCAGACACTCGACGATCAGGCTGGTCTCGCGATAGCCACGACGATGTAACACGACGCCCACGTCCTGGATGCGCCGGGAGGCCACCATGTCAGGGGGAATCGGGCAGATCGAACCCCAGTGAAGCCAGCGCCCGCTCATCATCGGCCCAGCCGCGCTTCACCCGGCACCAGAGTTGCAGATGCAGCCCCTGGCCCAGATCGGCCTGGATCGCCTTGCGGGCCTCGCTGCCAACCTGCTTGAGGCGCGCGCCCCGCTTGCCGATGACGATGCCCTTGTGACTGTCCCGCGCGACCCAGATCACCGCGCTGACATTCCGGCGGCCGTCGTCCATCGGTTCGTCGGACTCGATCTCCACGGTGATCGCGTACGGCAGCTCCTGGTCCAGCGACATGAACAGACGCTCGCGGATCAGTTCGGCCATGCGGAAATGCTCGCCGCGATCGGTGACCTGCTCGGGCTCGAACAGGAACGGTGATTCCGGCAGCACCCGCACCAGTTCCTCCATCAGCGCATCCAGGTTGTTGCCCTTGGCGGCCGACAGCGGCACGACGAAGTCGAACGCGCGCCGCGCACCGGTCTCCGCGAGAAACGGCATCAGCGTCGCCTTGTCCTTGACCAGATCGACCTTGGTCACGACCAGCCCCACCGGACAGCGCACGGAACGCAGACGCTCCAGCACCGCGGCATCCTCGTCGGTCCAGCGGTTCGACTGCACCAGCCACAGCACACAGTCGGCGTCACGCACCGAGTCTCCGGCGGTCCGGTTGAGCATGCGGTTCATCGCGGACTTGCCGCCGGTGTGAATGCCGGGGGTGTCAACGAAGATCATCTGCACGGTCTCGTCGGTGCGGATGCCGAGAATCCGATGTCGGGTCGTCTGTGGCTTGGGCGTGGTGATGCTGACCCGTGAGCCCACCAGGGCATTGATCAGCGTTGACTTGCCGACGTTGGGTCGGCCAACCACCGCGATGAAACCGGCGCGTGTCTCGCTCATGCCTGCGACGTCACCCGGAACACCGATTCCAGACAGGCGCGAGCGGCATCCTGTTCCGCCTTGCGACGGCTGGTGCCGCGCCCCTCGAACACCTCGCCGGAGTCCGGCAGTTCGCAGTTCGCGCGCATCTGCTGACGATGCTGCGCCCCGGTGACTTCAACGATGCTGTATTCGGGTAGCGGCCGGCCGTCCCGCTGCAAGACCTCCTGCAGGCGGGTCTTGGCATCCTTGAGCGCTTCGGCATCGGGCAGATGATCCAGGCGCCCCGAGAACAGACGTCGGATCACCTCGGCGGCGGCATCAAACCCGCGATCCAGATAAATCGCCCCGAACAGGGCCTCGACCGCATCGGCCAGAATCGAGGCACGGCGATGCCCGCCGGTGGCCTTTTCACCCATCCCCAGGCTGATCCAGTCGCCCAGTCCCAGTTCCCGGCCGATGTCCGCCAGCGTGCTGCCCCGCACCAGTGCGGCGCGGATTCGCGACAAATCGCCCTCATCGGCGTCGGGCTGGCGCAGGTAGAGCTCGGCCGCGACCACGAAGTTCAGCAAACCGTCGCCCAGAAACTCCAGCCGCTCGTTGTGCTGCCGGCCCGCGCTACGATGCCTCAACGCCTGTTCGAGCAGACGCTGATTGGCGAATTCATAGCCGATGGCACGCTGCAACGCGGCCGGAGACGGATTCACGAGGTCCGGATCCTCACCGCGTCCTTGAACTGGATCTTCAGCGAGATGTTGGCGAACAACGGCACCTCCACGGCGTAGTCGTAGGAGATGATGCGGGTGTTGTCGTCGCGCTCGATCTTGATGTCCTTGGTCTTCAGCTGCTTGACGTCGTCGATATCGAATCGACGTTGCAGCGCGCGGCGAATCTCGAACGGCGACTCCTTCGAGTAGGACGGATCGTCGGCGACCGACTTGACCGCCGAGGCGATTTCCATCTGCGCCAGATATATCGGTGTGCACTTGATCGTGACCAGCGCGACAAAGCCGATCACGCCGAACACGAACAGCATGCCCCAGAGCCCGAGGCCCTTCTGATGCGTCAGCCCTTGCATACCTACCCCCTGTCGTTTCGGTCGACGTGCTTCGACCCACGCCGTCAGTGAATGAGATCGCCGATGCGCGACAGCGCCGGACGGTTGTGCTCGCCATCCCAGCTCATCCAGATCAGCATCGCCTTGCCGACCAGATTGCGCTCCGGGACCGGGCCCCAGCGTCGGCTGTCATCCGAGCCATCCCGATTGTCACCCATCGCGAAATAGTGCCCCTCGGGCACCGTGTAGCGGAAGTCCTTCGCCGGGGCGCGCGGATTCACCAGAATGCCGTGCTGTACCCCGTTGAGCGTTTCCTGGTACTCCGTGGCGTAGCGATGACGCGGGTCCGCGCTCTGGTACAGCCCGATCGGCTCGATCTCCACCGCCTCGCCGTTGACCGTGAGCACCTTGCCGCGGTACTCGATCTCGTCGCCCGGCAAGCCCACGATGCGCTTGATGAAATCCTTGCTCGGGTCCTCCGGATAACGAAAGACCACGACATCCCCGCGCTCGGGCAACCCCAGCGGCAACACCTCGGTATGGAACACCGGCAGACGCAACCCGTAGCTGAACTTGTTGACCAGGATGAAATCACCGACGTGCAGCGTCGGGATCATCGACCCGGACGGAATCCGGAACGGCTCGGCGATGAACGAGCGCAGCACCAGCACGATCAGGATGACCGGAAAGAACGAGCGGGAAATCTCGATCGGCCCGGAGGGTTTGCGGTCGGGCGCCCTGGACTTGGCCCAGAACAGGACATCCAGCAGGTAGATCACGCCCGTCGCCAGGGCCAGGATCAGCAGGATGGCGGCGAAATCGAGATGCACGTCGTCCGCGAACATGTCAGTCCCCGCTCGTGTTGAGCATGGTCAGGAATGCTTCCTGAGGGATTTCGACCTTTCCGAATTGCTTCATCCGCTTCTTTCCAGCCTTCTGCTTTTCCAGCAACTTGCGCTTGCGCGACACGTCGCCGCCGTAGCACTTCGCCGTCACGTTCTTTCTCAGCGCCTTGACCGTGGAGCGCGCGAGAATTCTCGAACCGATCGCGGCCTGGATCGCCACGTCGAACATCTGCCGGGGAATGATGTCGGCCAGCCGTTCGGCGTAGTCGCGACCCCGTCCGTAGGCCATGTCCCGATGCACGATGCTGGACAGGGCGTCGACACGATCACCGTTGATCAGCACATCCAGCCGCACCAGCGCCGCAGGCTCGAACCGGGCGAACTCGTATTCGAAGGATGCGTAGCCCCGGGATACCGACTTCAGACGATCGAAGAAATCGACGACGACTTCCGCCATCGGCAGCTCGAAGGCCATGGTGACCTGACGACCGTGATACGTCATCCGCTGCTGGCTGCCCCGCTTTTCGATGCAAAGCTGCATCACGGCACCGATGTACTCCTGCGGCAGCAGGATGCGCGCGTTGATCACCGGCTCCTCGATATGGTCGATCTCGCCCGGATCCGGCAGATCGGCCGGATTGTCGACCTCGATGACATCGCCATCGACCATCACGACACGGTAGATCACCGTGGGCGCGGTGGTGATCAGATCGATGTTGTATTCGCGCTCCAGCCGCTCCTGCACGATTTCCATGTGCAGCATGCCGAGGAAGCCGCAGCGAAAACCGAATCCGAGCGCGCCGGAGTTTTCCGGCTCGAATTGCAGGGCGGCATCGTTGAGGCTCAGCTTTTCCAGCGCCTCGCGCATGTCCTCGAAATCGTCGGAGCTGATCGGGAACAGCCCGGCGAAAACACGGGGCTGCATGCGCTTGAACCCGGGGAGTCGCGTCGCGCAGGGACGTGCGGCCAGCGTCAGCGTATCCCCCACCGGGGCGCCGTGAATGTCCTTGATGCCGGCGACCAGATAGCCGACTTCCCCGCACTCCAGGCGCTGACGCTCGGTACGCTTCGGCGAAAACGTGCCGACGCCATCGACCTGAAAGTCGCGCCCGGTGGACATCACGCGAATCTTGTCGCCCTTGCCGACGCTGCCGTTGACGATGCGGATGAGCGAGACGACGCCGAGGTAGTTGTCGAACCAGGAATCGATGATCAGGGCCTGCAATTCGCCGTCGGGATCGCCGACGGGTGGAGGTACCCGCTGCACCAGCGCGTTGAGCGCCTCGCGGATGCCGATGCCGGACTTGGCGCTGGTCCGGATCGCGTCGCGCGCCTCCAGCCCGATCACGTCCTCGATCTCCGCGGCCACCCGCTCGGGCTCGGCAGCGGGCAGATCGATCTTGTTCAGGACCGGGACGATTTCCAGGTCCTGCTCGATCGCCGTGTAGGTGTTCGCGACGGTCTGCGCCTCCACACCCTGCGACGCATCCACGACCAGCAGCGCGCCCTCGCAGGCCGCGAGCGAGCGCGAGACCTCGTAGGAAAAATCGACGTGCCCGGGGGTGTCGATGAAGTTCAGCTGATAGGTCTCGCCGTCATCCGCCTCGAAATCCAGCCGCACCGCCTGCGCCTTGATG
>NZ_CAXFCL010000224.1:0-9640 GCF_964000955.1 uncultured Abyssibacter sp. | reverse complement strand
GTCAGAATGCCCGTGGTAGTTGCCCTCGAACTTGACGATGGCGTCACGGCCAGTCGCGCCACGGGCAAGCCGGATCGCGGTCATGGTCGCTTCGGTGCCCGAGTTCACGAGCCGGACCTGTTCCATCGACGGGACGCAGGCGCAGAGCTGTTCGGCCAGGTCGCATTCCAGCGCGGTGGGCGCGCCGTAGGACAGGCCACGACCGGCCTGTTCGCGGACGGCGTCGATGACCGCCGGGTAAGCGTGCCCGAGAATCATCGGACCCCAGGAGCCGACATAGTCGATGTAGCGCTGACCGTCGGCGTCCCAGATGTAGGCGCCGGCCGCACGGTCGATGAATCGCGGCGTTCCGCCCACGCCCTTGAAGGCGCGCACGGGCGAATTGACGCCGCCGGGAATGACGCGCTGAGCGCGTTCGAACAGAGATTCGGATCGGGTCATGTCTGACTCAGCAGAAAATTGAGTTCGCGCACGGCCTGTCCCGGATCGACCGCGCCGAAAATGCCGTCGACGCAGGCGA
The DNA here is from genome assembly GCF_964000955.1 of uncultured Abyssibacter sp. NCBI lineage: Bacteria > Pseudomonadati > Pseudomonadota > Gammaproteobacteria > Chromatiales > Oceanococcaceae > Abyssibacter > uncultured Abyssibacter sp. The sequence continues at coordinate 9,120 of NZ_CAXFCL010000224.1, read as the reverse complement.
GCAGGTCGGCGCCCCGCGCGATCAGCGGACTGGCGTTGGCGGCCGTGATCCCGCCGATCACCGCGATCGGGACGCTCAGCTGCGAGCGCGCGGGCCCAAGAATATCAGGCCGCGCTGGCGTGGCCCTCGGCTTGGTCACCGACGGGAAGAATCGGCCGAAGGAAACATAGGATGCGCCGGCGGCCTCGGCCCGGCGGGCGCGGTCGAGGTCGTCGTACACCGACACCCCGATCACCGCCTCGGGACCGAGCCGGGCGCGGGCGCCGGCCAGGTCCGCGTCATCACGACCCAGATGGGCGCCGGTGCCCAGACGTGCAGCCAGTTCCAGGTCGTCATTGATGATCAGCGGTACGCCATGGGTATCGCACAGGCGTTTCAGCGCGTCGGCCAGCGCGGGGTCCGGTGCGGGCTTGGCGCGGTACTGCAGCAGTGCAGGCCCCGCGGCGAGTACCGCTCCGGCCACCGCGAGCAGGCGATCGCGTGGCCAGTCAGTCGGGGTCACCGGGTAGGCGCCGCGGAGCCAGGTATCCGTCATCGCCGGTCAGCGCTGCCGGTTCGGAATGGCCTGGCCGGTGCCGGGTCGCAGTGCGCTCGCCAGGGATTCGTCGACAAAGGCTTGCGCCGCCGCGGCGGCGGCGGGCACATCGTGTCCCTGGGCCAGCCTGGTTGCCAGCGCCGACGCCAGCGTGCAGCCGGTGCCGTGAAACTTCCCGGGCCGCCGTGCCCAGCGGGTCATGGTGACGCCGCTGTCGCCCAGGAGCAGGTTCTCGACATCAATGGTATCAGCGTCGCCTCCGGTCACCAGCGCCCAGTCCGCGCCGAGTTTCAGCAGCGTCTCGGCGGCCGCCCGGGCGTCGGACTGGCCTGTGAGCGCGAGTGCCTCGGGCAGGTTGGGCGTGACCACGGTGCAGCGCGGGATCAGCTGCCGCTTCAGGACCGGCACGAGGTCGGACTCGGCCAGCGCGCCTCCGCCGGAGGCGATCAGCACGGGATCAATGACGATTGGCACGTCATCCAGGCGGTCCAGGATCGAAAGGATCGACTCGGCGACGGCCACGTTCGGCAGCAGGCCGATCTTCACCGCCGCGGGCCGCATGTCCACGATCAGGCGTTCCAGCTGCGCGGTGACCTGCTCCGGGGGGCAAGGGAACACCGCGTAGGCGTTCCGTGTGTCCTGTTCGGTGAGCGCGGTAATCGCTAGGGCGGGGTGGGCGCCGAGGGAGGAGACCGTCTGGATATCCGCGATCTGTCCGGCGCCGCCGCTGGGGTCATGCCCAGAAATCACAAGCACGACGGGGATCATGGCGCGAAGTTTAGCACTCCGGATCGTGCCGGTTATGCACAGTGTTGCGTCGCAGCATCGGTCATTGGCACCGGATTGGTGCGCTGAGCACTGGCTTGGTTGTGCTTGAACTGTAACTCCATGAATTTGAAATAATATTTCATGTTGGTTACAACTTGACCGAGGTGGTGAAATGCCCGGAAACAACACGGTTTTTGGCACTTGCGAAAGTTCTTTCCACAGACTTATCCACAGTTTCTGTGGGTATGACGGAAAACCTTCGTTGTATCGGTCACTTAGCGCGTATTCATCATCCTGAACGTTGCGTGTGGGCGCGCAGGCGACGATGGGTTGGCGTATCCACGTCGGTGCGGTGATCGGCTGTGCTAACGTTCGCGGATGGTAACCGCTGGGGGCGCTCGATCGCCGTGCTGTCAGGGGTCTAGGATCCGTCGCGCTGACCGACTTGTCGGCGATCACCCTCATGTGCCACGCCGGAATCAGACCTGGAGATCATACTGTCTCACGACGTTTCGCGTCGTGACGGTGGCGTGTGCCGTGCTGGGGCTGACGGCCTGCGAATTCTTTCGTGACGATGTCAGCCGCGCGCAGCGCAATTGTGAGCGGGTGACCACGCAGGCGGGCGAGCCGGGTGTGGACCCGGTGAAGCACTGTCAGCTGGTTCGGAAAGCCTGCGACATGGACCGGGAGGGAGCGGCTTGTCAGGCCTTGCTGGAGCGCTATCTCTGATCACGCTGGACGGCGTGCTGGTCAACCTCGGCTACGGCCTGATGCTGTTGGCCCTGTTGGCGCGCGACATCCTGTGGCTGCGTCTGATCCTGATTCTTGCCCAGAGCTGTTTGTGCTCCTACGCGCTGCATTCCGGTGCAACCAACGTGGCTGCCTGGAACGGGTTGTTCGTGGCGATCAACATCGTTCAGGTCATCCGCATCCTGCTGGAGCGGCGGGCGGTTCAGCTGCCGGATGGACTGGACCGAATCTATGCGCTGAACTTCAGTGTCATGACGGTACCCGAGTTTCTCGGGCTGTGGCGGCGTGCCGATGCGGTCAGTGATTTCACCGGCGAGCTCCTCGCGCAGGGGGCGCTGAACGATCGGTTGATCGTGATGACCGAAGGCGAAGTCCGGGTGGTCGTCCACGGTCACGAGGTAGCCCGGCTGGGGCCGGGGCAACTCGTCGCGGAGATGAGTTTTCTCACTGACGAGCCGACATCGGCGGCTGTCGTGGCCGATGCGCCGGTGTCCTACCGCTACTGGACCCGCAGCGCGCTGGAGCGCACGCGAATCCGCAAGCCGGCGCTCTGGAGCAAGTTGCAGGCGGCCATCGGGCGGGACCTCGTCCGCAAGATCCGGCACGCGGACTCGCAGGCTGCACCTTCCGCGGAGGCGGAGTTGCGGGAACACCCGACGACCTGACACCCGGCCCGGCCGGCGTTGTCACGCCAACTGCGCGCCCAGCGCGTGGCCATAGAGCAGCAACGGCGGCAGCTGTAGCGGGATGAGCACGGCGTCACGCCGTTTGTCGTGCCCCGGTTGCTGCGCTGGTGCCAGCCACTCCGCCAGCAGTGGCGCGAGCCCGGCGAGGGCAACGGCCATCCACGCCGCCGTCGAAGGCCAGAGCGAGATCGGATTCGCGGGTTCGACGGCCCAGCGGAACAGGATGGCCAGAATCAGGAAGCCCTGCAGTGGCAGGATGATTCCCGGCACGCGCTCCATGGCGGGCAGCAATGGCAGGCAAAGCGACACCAGGAAACCCAGATTGAGCAGGTCGGCCCAGCGGCCGTTGTCCAGCGCTTCGGCCAGCGGTGCGCCCCGGTCCAGTCCGTAGATGTCCGGATAGGCGAGCACGATGAAGGTCAGGACGCAGGCCGAGCGCGCCAGCGGGAGCAGAGCGTGCTGAACCAGCCAGCCGGTCCAGGCCGGCTCGGCCAGGCGCGTCAGCAACCAGGGCTCCAGCAGCACCAGGGCGGCCAGCAGCATGCAGAAGAGGGCGACTGCGTCCCACATCAGTGATCAACCGGAAGGTGGTGGCCTGCGGCGACCGCGGCATCCTCCGCACCGATCGGGAGGTGGCCAGCACCGCCGCCGGTCGGAGTCGAGTCAAATTTCGTGCGCGGGATCACGCTAAGGCTTGAATTGAGCGTTCTTTCGTCAGACGCTTTGTAAACAATAAGTGAGGGACGACAAATTTTCCAAAGCTGACATCCGGGCGTGTCGTATCCGCGTGTCGGGCGGTTGCCCGTTTCGCCGTCGATGACCGCGCCGGAGTCAGGTTTCACAAGACCAGATCGAGACAGGGAGAATCACGATGCTTGATAGGCAACGCTTCGCACGCCCTGCGTGCGCCACGCTGGTTGGATTGGCGGCATTGGGCCTCAACGCTTGCAGCGAGTCGGAAGTGGACATCGTCGCGTTCGAGGAACTGACCGTGGTGGCCGCGACGATCGCTCCCGAGGATGAGCGCTGCGCCTTCGGCGGCGCGATCATTCAGACCGGGATCGACACCAACCGAAACGGCACCCTCGACGGCGACGAAGTCGAGGCGGGTTCCGGCCAGGTGCGCTGCAACAGTTCGGCGCCCGCTGCGGCCAGCCCGTTGATTTCGGCGTTCGTCGCCGATGACGGCATGCCGACCGCGGGTTCGAGCACGGACCTGACCGTGACCGCCAGCGACAGCAGTGGCGGTTCCGCGGTGACCTACCAGTGGTATGACGTCACCAATGACGTGGCCCTGGCGGAATCCGGCGCCACGCTCAATGTCTCCATTCCGGCCGACGCCGCACCGGGCGACGTCTTCGTCTATCAGGTCACGGTGACCGACTCGGCCCAGGTCGAGCAGATTCGGCGCATCGTGCTGACGGTGAGCGAACGCAATGTGCGGCCGGTGTCGGTCGTGTCGACGCAGTCGCATCAGATCTTCCTGCCGGATGGCCTGGAGGCGCCCAACGAGCAGCCCATGGGCGATTTCGACGGTGTCGTGTTCTTCGCGGGCAGCGACAGCATCCCGGCGAAGAGCAGCCACAAGATGCGTGGTCCGCGTGATCTGGGCGGGTTTGCCGCGCAGCGCCGCAATTTCGGTTTCGGCAACGATTCGCGTCAGGAGCTGGACAACCTGCGCAACCTGGTGTCGTCGCAGGCCGAGTACTCGCTGACCAACATCGCCACCGCGGTGACGCGGGCCTGCGCGGTGGGTCGTTACTCGATGGATTTGCAGACGGCCACGACGCCCACCGACCTGACCCGGGCACTGGTGGAACTGATTGGTCTGTCGGCGGATCCCGGCGCGCTGAGCAGCTTCCCCAACGGCATTCCGGACGAAGTGCTGGCGGCACTCTACGAGTTCCGTCTGTCGGTCTGCTTCTACTCGCCGGACGATGTGGTCGTGCTGGTTTCCCTGGTCGTTGATCAGGTCAAGGAGCTGTACGAGTCGGTGACCAGCGGCGTGACCGATGGCACCAACGTCGGCGCGTCCGATGCCATGCGCGAGCAGCAGACGGACGAGTTCGTCGGTACCGGAGCGGGCGGTCTGGCCGACTTCCTGTTCGTGATCGACAACAGCGGGAGCATGGGTGACGAGCAGGCGGCGTTGTCGCAGGCGGCATCCGACTTCATCAGTGTCATCTCCAACTCGGGCCTGGACTTCCAGATCGGCACGATCACCACCGATCGCCAGACCCTGCGAGGCAACGGTTACACAAACGATACGGCGCAGTTCGAGCTGGATGCGCGCCCGGGTACCGGCGGTAGCGGGACCGAGTCCGGCATCTACTGGGGTGAGCGTTCGTTGCTCTCGACCGCGCTGGGTGATTCCGAGGACGGTACCAGCACGCTGGCCGGGTTCCCGCGGACGGGCGCCAGCATGTCCGTGGTCATGCTCAGTGACGAGCCGGATCAGTACTCGCGCTACGCCGGTACCGCGTTCGACCCGAGCAGCAACCTGTTCATCGATCGCAGCTACCCGGTCTACTCGATCATCAACGAGGGTAACCCCGGCGACTACGATGACCTGGCGCTGGCGACCGGTGGTTCGGTGGCGAGTATCGATGACATCACCCAGTTCCCCGCGATCATGAACGCGATCGCAACCAATGCCGGCGGTGCGGCCAGTCTGTTCCAGTTGGCCGAAACTCCGATCTCCAGCACCATCGTGGTGACCGTGGACGGGACGGAACTGGTGGAGGATTCGACCAACGGCTGGCAGTACGTGGCCGGCAGCAACTCGATCGTGTTCCGCGGTGACGCGGTACCCGGCGAGGGCGCCCAGATCAGCGTCAGCTACCAGTACATCGACGAAGACGGTGCCGAAATGCGCTGATCGTCGAATTCGATGGACGATGCACGGCCGGGTTTGTCCCGGCCGTGTTCGTTTCGGGTCCTGCCGTTTCGGGGATCAGCGAGGCCGGTCGGCCCGGATCATCTGCTGCACGAAGCAGGCGATCTGGTGGAGGCGGGCGATCGGATCCCATAATTCCAGCAGTTGCTGCTTGGCGTCCGCGGGGATTGGCAGCAGTTCCGTCAGCCGGCTGCTCACCCAGCGCGCGTTATGGGGCTCGGGCACATCGATGTCGAACGGCGAGCCCAGTTCGGTGACCAGCTGCATCGCGAGATCGGCCAGGTGCTCGTAGGATTCCGGCACCGCGCCGTTTGGTTCGTCACCATAGATTTCGGTGTCGCCAACCCACAGGCCGGCCCGGGTCTGGCGTGGCGCGTGGATGCGGACCCGCTGCTGCCCGCGGCAGATGATGCCGAGATAGCCGTGTTCCAGGGATTCGAAATCGATGATCTCGCTGTAGGTACCCACATCGTGGGGCCGGTTGTCGCGATCGGTCTCGCGCCCCTCGGCCAGCAGTGCGATCACGAAACCGGTTCCGTTGCGCATGCAGTCACGCACCATGTCGTGGTAGCGAGTCTCGAAAATGCGCAGCGGCGTCAGGCCTCCGGGCATCACCAGATTCGATAGCGGAAACAGTGGAACGTCAGACGTGATCAAGCGGCTGGTGGATACTCCATGCTCGTCCGGCAGTGTAGACCTCTACGCAGCGGGTCGCAGCCCTGGGGAAACACTTGGTGTTTCCCTGGACGTTGACGGCACATCGCGGAGCGTGTCTGCTAGCGTCTGAATTCCCGGGATATCAGGACACGCACGCATGAAAGGTGCTGGCGCAGGCTTGGCGTTGCTTCTCTCCACGATCATGGTGGCCGGTTGCGGGCAGTCCGAGTCCGACCAGCCACCACCGCTGTTCCCTGGTGTGCCGACCTTCGATCTGCTTTCGCAGGAGTTTCCGGCCGAATCCCTGTTCGGACCGGTGCCGCCGCCGAACTTCTCCAAGCTCAGCTATCTCGAACACATCGAGACCCGGCCCGGTGCCATGCCGGTGGAACACCTGTTCGAACTGGTGATCCGCAAGGGCAGCTTCGGGTCGATCGGGCGGGTGCGTTCCGAGTACACCTTCGCGGGTGTCAACAGCCACGCGGTGGAGGAATCGCTGCAACTGGCCGACCTGCTGGAGATCTTCACCTACGCCCACGAGCCACGGAGCGGCGGCAGGCCGGAGACCGTGACGCGGACCTATGTGGCCCAGGTGGATCAGGTCATGGGGCACTTGTTTCCCCTTGCCGTGGACAACCGCCTGCGGTTCGAGGTCACGCGCTACTACCAGGTGGAGCGCGATGGCCGCCGGGCCGAGGCTCAGACGCTCGATTTCTCCTACGACATGCGTGTGGACCGCAAGGTCGACCCGGCGAACTACACCACCGTGAAGCTGACCGAGCCGGTGTGGGTGATCCAGATTCTGGAAACCGATCCCGACGGCGTCGAACATCGCCGCGAGGCCCATTTCTCTCCCGAGGTGGGGATGCCGGTCTTCGATGCACGCCGCCAGGACGGCGTCGTGACCGCGCGCCGGCTGGTGCGCTGGGAACGCGAAACCTGAGGTCGGGGCGCGCTTGCCGTCAGTCCCGCTTGCGCGGTGAATCCAGTTCGAGCAGCAGCCAGCTGTTGCAGCCGTGGTGGCCGGTGTTCCCCATCGGCCTGGCGAGGTGGCGAAATCCCGCCTGCTCGTAAAGGTGGCGGGCGGCCCGCATGTCGGTCAGCGTTTCCAGATAAATCCTGCGGAATCCCAATGCTCGCGCCGTTTCGATCGCTCTGAACAGTAGTCGCCGGCCCAGCCCGGCTCCGCGTGCGTCCGCGGTCAGGTACATCTTGCGCAGCTCCGCCGTGTCGGCATCACCGCCGGCCAGCGGGGCGACACCGACGCCGCCGAGGACGGCGTCGTCACGTTGCGCGACGAAGTACGCGTGCCTCGGCCGGGTGTACGCCCGGCTCAGCGACTGCATCTCCGCGTCCCGCCCGGCGAAGCCGTCCCCATCGGCATCGAACTCGGCGAGCGTTTCCCGGATGACCCGCGCCAGCGGGGCATCGTCGGTCGGTTGGATCGGGCGGATCAGCACATCCATCGGATTCGGAGCATTCGGTTCGATGTGATAATGCCCGCATGTCATGGATCACCGCACCCCGTACGTTTCTGCTTGCTGCCTTGCTGGCGTGCTGTTCCTTCAATGGTTTCGCCGCGGGTGAGACCTGGATACGGATCGACAAGAGCGCCCGGACGCTGACCCTGTTCGAAGGCGAGACCCCGGTGCTGGAGTTCCCGGTGGCGCTGGGACGCAATCCGATCGGTCCCAAGCAGCAGCAGGGCGACGGCAAGACCCCGGAAGGCCGCTACTTCATCCTCAGCCGGTTGCGTAACAGCCGGTTTCATCGCGCCTTGCAGGTGTCGTACCCCTCGCTGGCGGATCAGATGCTCGCGGATGCCCGGGGCGTGCCGCCAGGCGGGCAGATCATGATCCATGGCGTTGGCCCGAACGCGCGCGCCGCCCAGCTGCATCCCCTGTTCGACTGGACGGACGGCTGCATCGCCGTCACCGACGCCCAGATCGAGGAACTGTGGTCCCGGGTGCCGGTGGGCACGCCGGTCGACATTCTGCCGTGACCATGCTGCACGAGGCCGTGGTGTTCCTGGCGGCGGCCGTGCTGGCCGTTCCGCTGTCGCGCTGGCTGGGCATGGGCGCGGTGATCGGCTACCTGCTCGCGGGCGTGATCATCGGTCCGGCCGGATTCGGCCTGGTCGGCGACGTGCATGAAGTGATGCATGTCGCCGAATTCGGCGTCGTGCTGCTGCTGTTCATCATCGGCCTGGAATTGCAGCCCGCCCGTCTTTGGGCGCTCAGGCGGCCGATCTTCGTCAACGGCGCCGCGCAGATCGGCGTGTCCGCGGTGCCGATCGCGGCGGTCGCCTACTTCGCTGGCATGTCGCCGTTGCCGGCGGTGCTGACCGGTATCGTGCTGGCGCTGTCCTCGACCGCCTTCGCGTTGCAGGCCCTGGCGGAGCGCGAGGAGCTCACCACCCATCACGGGCGCGCCGCATTCGCGATCCTGCTGATGCAGGATCTGGCGGTGATTCCGTTGCTGGCGGTGATTCCGCTGCTGGCGCCGGGCGGTGGCGAGGCTTTCGATCCGCTGGACCTGCTCAAGACCGCGCTCGTGATCGGAGTCGTCATCGTCGGCGGGCGGACGTTGTTGCGGCCGGTGCTGCGCATGGTCTCCGCGGCCCGGACCAACGAGATCTTTACCGCGATGGCCTTGCTGGTGGTCAGCGGTACCGCGCTGGCGATGGAATGGGCGGGGCTGTCCATGGCGCTGGGTGCGTTCCTGGCCGGCGTGCTGCTTGCCGACTCCGAATCCCGCCATGCGCTGGAAGCGGATATCGAGCCGTTCAAGGGGCTGTTGCTGGGGCTGTTCTCATCTCCGTAGGCATG
>NZ_CAXFCL010000223.1:0-6964 GCF_964000955.1 uncultured Abyssibacter sp. | reverse complement strand
GCATTTCCTTGGCATTGGCCTTGGTCGCCGGAAGAAAACGGGTCCCCAGACCCGCGACGGGAAAGACCGCTTTGCGTAGTCGCATGGTTATCCTTCTGGTTGGTTAGTCGTTTGGGCGCCCCACTGCCCCGGATTGCGAATCGGTGATCGAATCGGTGGGCTTGTGGATGGCTCGCCGCACGCAGGTACTCGCGAAGATTCCGGGCAACAGGCTAGCGCAACCGATGCTCCGGCGCATCCCGCATCAGGAGGGATCAGGGCACCTGCTCGTCGATGATCACGGTATGGCGACCATCCAGCGCGTCGCGGCTCAGTACCAGCCCGCCCTGCAAGTCTCCGGAACTTGCCCGCGCATCTCCGGCACGCGAGATGCGTGCCGATATCGCCCACTGATCGGCGTTGTCCAGGGACATCCCCGGCATCATCGCATCCTCGCTGGTCAGCGTGATGGACAGCGGAAACGCCGGCGATTCCAGGCGCTTGGCCGCCAGTGGCATCGGCGGGCCGCTGACATGCTTGGCGAACACGAACAGCGTGAATCGCCCTGGCACATCACCATGCAATGCCGGTGACAGTTCGATGTTCAGATCGATGCGTGTGCCGGCTTCCGGCGCATCCGGCCTCGCCGCCTCAGGCGCTTCGGTCTCGGCGGGCGCCGAGACATCCGCCGGCACGCCACCCAGCGCGATCACCGCGTTGCGAACCGCGGAGGCCAGCGGGTCTTCCAGCGGTTGACGGTCGAGGCGTTGCAGCCGCAACAAAGCGATATCGTGCTTGCCGTCCTGGGCCGCCGCGAGACTGCCGTACCAGAGACCGCGGGTGTGGTTGGGCTCGATGTCCAGCGCCGCATCGAACAGCGCCGCGGGGCGGCCCAGCCAGTCCTGGTTACGCGACATGCCCAACGCCTCGCCCTCGGCGATCAGGGCATCCGCGTCGCTGTTTCCGGTGTGCTCATTGATCTGGCGATACATCTGCGCGGCCTGCTGGTACCGCTCGGTGCCCATGTACACGCGGCCCAGCATCCGACGGGCGTCCAGATCATCCGGTCGCGTGGACACCCGGGATTCGAGTTGCTGCACCAGTCCGGCCATCTGTTCGGCATGGCTCATCGGAGGCAGGCCGCCACTGGCCAGGTAGAGCCCGACACCCACGATGGGCACGACGATGATCGCGGCGACCGACATCCAGCGACCGCCCGGTTGCAGCGTCCCCTCCTCCGACTGGGCGTCCATCAACAGTTCGGCGGCGGCGTCGTTTTCCAGTTGCTCGAACGCCTCCTGATTGATCCGACCAGCCGCCAGATCCGCTTCCAGCTCGGCCTTGCGGCTGCGAAATGCCGCGATGTTGTCGGCCTGACGACTCCGGCGGCCGCCACGCAGATGGCGCAGCGCCCACGCGGGAAAAATCATCGCGGCCAGCGCGAGGCCGGCGAACAGTGCAATCAGTAGGGTCTTCATTCTTTGTCCAGCAGTCGCCGCAATGCCTCGCGATCAATGGATTCAGGCGGCGTCCGGACCGGTCGGCGTCTGCGCAGCATCAGCACCGCGATCACCAGCGCGCAGACGAGCACGACGAATGGGGTGAGCCACAGCAACCAGGTCCTGGGCTTGAACGGCGGGCGATACAGCACGAAGTCGCCGTAACGCGCCTGCAGGTAGGTCTTGATCTCGTCATCGCTGCGCCCGGCGACAATCATGTCGGCGACCTGGCGCTTGAGATCCAGCGCCAGCGAGGCATGGGACTCGGCAATGTTCTGGTTCTGGCAGACCAGGCAGCGCAGTTCTTCCAGCAAGTCGTGATAGCGCGCTTCCTGCTCCGGGTTCAGGTCATCGGATGCCGCGCTCAGCGCCCCCGACAATCCCATCAGCACTGCCAGCAACAAGGCTCTCAGACTCATGCGCCGGACTCCTGCAACAGCTGTTCGACGATCGGCCGGAACGTGTTCTTCATGCTGGTCGGGTCCAGCGGACCGATGTGCTTGTAGCGAATGCGACCAGAGGCGTCGATGACAAAGGTTTCCGGAACACCGTAGACGCCCCAGTCGATACCCACGTTGCCGGCGCGGTCGCTGGCGATGGCCTGATACGGGTCCCCATGCCGCGCCAGCCAGGCCAGCGCATCACGTGGCGCGTCCTTGTAATTCAGCCCATAGAGCGGCACGTCGGAGGTTTCCGCCCACTCCATCCACAGGGGATGCTCAAGCCGGCAGGGCACGCACCAGCTTGCCCAGACGTTGACGATGCTCACCTGGCCGGCGAAGCGACGCTCGGTCAGCAGTTGATCCGGCGCGCGCAGGCTCGGCAACTCGAACGCCGGCGACGGCTTGTCGATCAGCGGCGACGGTACGCGGCTGGGGTCCAGCGTCAGACCGACGGCAAAGATGGCGATGAGTACACCGACCACCAGGATCGGTGCGATCAGGACCCAGCGATTCATGCGTGTACGGACTCGGCCTCAGCCGTCACCGCCCGCGCGGCGCGGGATTGCAGACGGTATCGCCGATCCGTCGCCGCCAGCGCGCCACCCAGCGCCATCAACAGCGCGCCGGACCAGATCCAGCGGATCAGCGGCTTGACGTACAGGCGAAGAATCCAGGCGCCACCCTGCACCGGCTCGCCCAGCGAGACGTAGATGTCGCGCAGCGGCGAAATGTCGATCGCCGCCTCCGTCATCGGATTGCCGCCCATGCGGTAGTACCGCTTTTCCGGGTTCAGGGTCGCGACGGCCTTGCCATCGCGACTGACCTCGACCGTGCCGACGTCCGCGTCGTAGTTCGGCCCCTCGTCACGTGCGACACCGACGAACTTGAAAGCGTAGCCGGCGAATTCGGTGGTCTCGCCGGGGACCAGCCGCACATCGCGCTCGATGGAGCCATGGTTGACCAGAGCCACGCCGAGCACGAACACCCCCAGCCCGATATGCGCGAGCGTCATGCCCCACTGCGCCCGGCCCATCTTCACCCGGCTGCGGCGCAGGGTGATGCGCAACGGTTCGGCCAGCGCGCCGGCCATGCACCAGACGGCGAGCAGAATCGCGGCGGACACGCCCAGGCCGCGCACGCCGAACAACGCCATCAGCACGGCGACGACGATCGCCACGGCAATCGGGATCAACGACTGACGGCGCAGGCGCGACCAGTCACCCCGTTTCCACATCACTGCGCTGGCAAAGCCCACGAGCAGGACCAGCGGCATGGTCAACGGCGCGAACACCGCATCGAAGTAAGGCGGCCCGACGGACAGCTTGCCCAGCCCCATCGCATCGACGAACAACGGGTACAGCGTGCCGAGCAGCACCGCCAGCGCGGCCACCGACAGGAACACGTTGTTCAGCAGCAGCAACCCTTCCCGGGAGAACAGCGTCAGCTGCTGTCGCACCTGGAAGCGCGCGGCGCGCAGCGCGAACAGCAGCAGCGCACCACCGACGAAGAATCCGAAGATCATCAGCACGAACACGCCGCGCGACGGATCCGTGGCAAAGGCATGCACCGACACCAGCACGCCCGAACGCACGAGGAAGGTGCCAAGCAGCGACAGCGCGAAGGCCGAGATCGCCAGCAACACCGTCCAGGCCTTGAACATGCCGCGCTTTTCCGTCACCGCCAGCGAGTGGATCAGCGCCGTGCCGATCAGCCAGGGCATGAACGAGGCGTTCTCCACCGGGTCCCAGAACCACCAGCCGCCCCAGCCGAGTTCGTTGTAGGCCCACCACGAGCCGAGCAGGATGCCGACGGTCAGAAAGCTCCAGGCCAGCGTCGTCCAGGGTCGTGTCCAGCGGGCCCAGGCGGCGTCCAGGCGGCCGCTGATCAGCGCCGCCACCGCGAACGCGAACGCCACCGAAAAGCCGACATAGCCCATGTAGAGCATGGGCGGGTGAATGATCAGCCCGGGGTCCTGCAGCAGGGGATTCAGATCCTGCCCTTCGGGCGGCGCCGGAATCAGGCGTTCGAACGGGTTGGATGTCAGCAGCGTGAACAGCAGGAACGCGCAGGACACAGCGCCCATCACACCCAGCACCGAGGCACCGATGTCGCGCGGCAGGCTGCGGTTGAGGCCGGCGACCAGCAGCGTCCAGGCGCCGAGCATCAGCACCCACAGCAGCAGCGAGCCCTCATGGCCACCCCACACCGCCGAGATGCGATAGAACATCGGCAGCTCCGAGTGCGCATTGGTCGCGACATAGCGCACCGAGAAGTCGACGTGGATGAACGACCAGGTGAGCGCGCCGTAGGCGATGATGGTGAACACCACCTGCCCGACCGCCAGCGGCCAGGCCATCGCCTGCCAGCGCTCGCGACGCAGCACGACCCCGGAGATCGGTGCCACGCATTGCATCAATGCCAGGCCGGCGGCCAGGCAAAGCGCGAAATGTCCCAGCTCCGGAATCATGTGTTCGCCACCGGCATGCAGCTGGTACCCGCCTTGTCCTTCAGGGATTCCTCTAGCTCAGGCGGCATGTAGTTCTCGTCATGCTTGGCGAGCACCTCCTCCGCGGAGAAGCCGGATTGCACGTCGTAGGTGCCAATCGCCACGATGCCCTGCCCCTCACGGAACAGATCGGGAAGAATGCCCGAATAGCGGACCGGAATGGCCTGTTCGCAGTCGGCTAGACGGAAGGTCACGGTCGTGTCGCTGCCCGAGCGCTGGACACTGCCTTCCTCGACAATGCCGCCGAGGCGAATGCGCGCCTGAGGCGGCAGTTCGCCTGCCAGGACCTCCGACGGGCTGTAGAAATAGATCAGGTTGCTCTGAAAGGCGACCAGCGCCAGCGCCACCGCGGTGCCGGCACCGACCACCAGTGCGCCGACGGCCATCATCCGCCGTTGTCTACGCGTCATCGTCTTGATCTCGTTCCAATCGAATATCCCGCTGCTGGCGACGCAGCGTCGACCAGCCCAGCAAAGCGCCACCCAGCAGTACCACGCCCGTCAGACCGAAGGAGGTCCAGACGTAGACCGCATAGCCTCCCATATGCCACCACGACTCGTTCATCAGACCGCCTGTCGAATCCAACGTGCGTCACGTTCTCGCGACAGAATCAGCGCCCGGATCCGCAGGCTCTGCAACGCGCCGTAGTAGCACATGAATCCCAGCGCGTTCAGCAGCAGCGGCCAGAGCATGTCCTTCGAGATCGACGGCGAATCGAACTTGGTGATGGTCGCGCCCTGGTGCAGGCTGTTCCACCATTCCACGGAGTAATGAATGATCGGCACGTTGATCACGCCGATCAGCGCGAGCACCGAGGCGGCTCTCGCGCCACGCCGGGGATCCTCGAAGGCGCCGTTGAGGGCGATCACGCCCAGGTAGAGGAACAGCAGGACCAGTTCGCTGGTCAGCCGCGCGTCCCAGACCCAGTAGGTGCCCCACATGGGTTCGCCCCACAGCATGCCGGTGAGCAGCGCCAGCGCCGTGAATGCGGCTCCGATGGGCGCCGCGGCCACGACGAACAGCTCGGCCAGCTTCATCCGCCAGATCAGCGCCACGCCGCCGGCCACCGCCATGGTCATGTAGACGAACATGGACAGCCAGGCGCTGGGCACATGCACGTAGATGATCCGGAACGCGTCACCCTGCTGGTAGTCAGCCGGCGCCAGTACCAGGCCGCCGTAAGTGCCCACGACGATCAGCAGCAGCGCGGCGATGCCGAAAACCCATTGCAGCGTGCGGCCCCAGCGATAGAACGTCGGGGGCGAGGACAGTCGATGAAACCAGGTCCACATCAGTCGTAACTCAGTCGCAGCGCCACGGCTGCCAGTGGCGGAGCCAGCGTGGCATACAGCATCGATAAAGCGGCCGTTAAGTATACCGGACCCGTCGCGGGCAACCCCGCCTGTACCGTTGCGACCGCGCCGGCGCCGAACACCAGCAGCGGCACATAAAGCGGCAGCAGGATGATCGCGACCAGAACCCCGCCATTGCGCACACCGACGGTGAGCGCCCCGGCGACCATGCCCAGCGCAACCAGCCCCAGCGTCCCGGACAGCACCGTCAGACAGAGCACACCCGACGCCGTGGCGGACAGCCCGTAGGCGGCTCCGGCGAGCGGCGCGGCAAGGCCCAGCAGACAGCCCAGTCCCAGCCAGTGCGCGCCCAGCTTCGCCAGCAACACCCACCACAGTGGTGTTGGCGATGTCAGCAAGACGGCCAGCGTGCCGTCCCGGGCATCGTCACGAAACAGGCGGTCCAGCGACAACACCACGGCCAGCACGACGGCGATCCAGACAATGGCCGGCGCGACGAGGCCCAGCGCGTCATCGGACGGATCGACACCCAGCGGCACGATCATCACCACCATGGCGAAATAGATCAGGGGTTGCAGCAGGTCCTGAACCTGCCGGAACAGCAGTTGCCATTCACGCGCCCACACGGCGTTCCAGATCCGCATCATCGGTCAGGCCGCGACCAGGTCGATGCAATCGGCGTCGATGGGCAACGCCTGGTGCGAGGTGACGACCACCGTGCCGCCGTTGCTCGCGTGTTCCCGGAAGCGCTGACAAAGACGCGAACGCGCCGCATCGTCCAGGGCGTTCAGCGGCTCATCCAGTACCCACAGCGGTGCTTTGGTAACCGCCAGGCGCGCCAGCGCCACGCGGCGCTGCTGCCCGGCCGACAGCGTTCTGATGGGCTGGGTCAGCGTGCGGCCCTTCAGGCCGATCTCGCGGAGCGCATCCGGCGCCGCATCGGCGCCCTCCCCGTTCAGCGCCAGCACGAACCGCAGCGATTCGACCGGGGTCAGCGCGGGATTGCCGGTCGCATCGTGGGCAACGTAGCAAAGCGACTCCCGCAGCGGCTCCGGGTGTTCGAACACGTTGCTGCCCTGCCAGCACACCTGTCCGGCGTCCGGCTCACGCAAGCCGACGATGGCATGGATCAGGGTGGTCTTGCCGACTCCGTTGGGGCCGCGCAGATGGGTCACGGTGCCAGCCGGCAGCTCCGCCGACAGCGGGCCGAGCAGCGTCTTGCGG
>NZ_CAXFCL010000222.1:0-5203 GCF_964000955.1 uncultured Abyssibacter sp. | reverse complement strand
CCGCCGATGGCATAGCCGTCGAACCCGACCGCCGTCAGCCCCTGCAGGGACTCGGCGCGCAGCTCCGGATACATGCCGCCCTGCACGATGCCGAACAGCAGATTGGGGTTCTCCGCGTGAGCGTCGCGGCAGCGCGACGCCCAGCGTAGCGACAGACGCATGGACTCGGCCGCGTCGGACTCGGTCGCCGGATAAGCCGTGCATTCGTCGAACTGCATGACGATGTCCGAACCCAGCGCGTGCTGAACCTGGATGGACCGCTCCGGCGTCAGCTCGACCCGATCACCGTTGACCGGGGAGCGGAAAACGACGCCCTGCTCCGTCAGCTTGCGCAGTTCGGTGAGACTCCAGACCTGGAAGCCACCGGAATCCGTGAGGATTGGCCCGTCCCAGTGCATGAACCGGTGCAGCCCTCCGAGATCCCGGATCACGCGTTCTCCGGGACGGAGCATCAGGTGAAAGGTGTTGCCCAGGATGATGCTCGCGCCAAGCCCGCTGAGCTCTTCCGGCGTCATCGCCTTGACGGTCCCGTAGGTGCCGACAGGCATGAAGACCGGCGTCTCGATCACGCCATGCTGCGTGACCAGCCGCCCCCTACGGGCGCCGCCGTCCGTCGTCAGACACTGGAAGCTCATGCCCGCACTCCCGGCTGCGGCGTCAACCACATCGCGTCGCCATAGCTGAAGAAGCGATAGCCTGCGTCCACGGCATGCCGGTAGGCGCCCATCACCGTGTCGTATCCGGCAAAGGCGCAGACCAGCATCAGCAGCGTGGACTCCGGGAGATGGAAGTTGGTCATCAGCGCGTCGACCACGCGGAAACGGTCTCCCGGCTTGATGAACAGACGCGTGTCGCCATCCATGGGGGCCAGTTCCCCATCGGCGCTCGCGGCTTCCAGCGCGCGGACCACGGTGGTCCCGATGGCCACGACGCGCCCACCACGCTCGCGCGTGCGCCGCACCGCCTCGACCGTAGCCTCTGGAACCTGAACACGCTCGGCATGCATGCGGTGCTCCTCGAGCCGTTCGGCTCGCACCGGCTGGAACGTCCCCGCGCCGACCCACAGGGTCGTGGATGCGAACTCCACACCGCGTGCTTCGACCGCCTGCAACAGCTGCGCATCGAAATGCAGCCCGGCCGTCGGCGCCGCCACGGCGCCAGGCTGTCGCGCGAACACGGTCTGATACCGCTCCGCATCATCCGCGGTATCGGAACGCTTGATATATGGCGGCAGCGGCACGTGACCGACGGCATCCAGCACCTCCGCCCAGGTCGACGTGAGCAGCCGCAGCACGAACAGGCCGTCGTCCTGGCGCCCGTCCACCTCGACCTCGGCGCCACCGTCCAGCGTGACGCGCCCGCCCGCCTTGGGTGACTTGCTGGATCGCAGATGCGCCCAGGCCAGCCCGGGCTCCACGATCCGCTCGACCATGACCTCCACCCGTCCGCCGGTCGACTTGTGGCCAAACACGCGGGCCGGAATGACTCGCACATCGTTGGTGACGACCAGGTCGCCGGGTTCCAGGCAGGCCGGCAGATCACGGACCATGGAGTCAACACACGCCCCGCTGCCGCCATCGACCCGCAGCAGACGTGCTCCCGACCGATCGGGCAGCGGCTGCTGCGCGATCAGTGTCTCGGGCAGATCGTAGTGAAAGTCGGAACGTCGCATGCAGGCGGAACAGTCACGTCAGGGCGCGGATCATACGTCACCGGATCGCGCGGCATGGGCCGTGCATTACAATCGGCCCCAACAACATCAACGACATCGGGGGTTTCGTGGCTGCTGCACGCGAACACTGGGGGAGCCGATTCGGCTTTATCATGGCCGCCGCGGGCTCCGCGGTCGGGCTCGGCAACATCTGGAAATTTCCTTACGAGACCGGCGCCAACGGCGGCGGCGCGTTTCTGCTGCTCTATCTGCTCTTCATCGTCGTGTTCGGCGCCTCGCTGATCCTGGCGGAGATGGTGCTGGGCCGCGCGAGCGGGCGAAACCCGGTGGGCGCCTTCCGCCTGCTCGGGGGTGGCGGCTGGCCTCTGGTGGGCTATCTGGGCGTGTTCACCGGCTTCGTCATCCTGTCGTTCTACATCGTCATCGCCGGCTGGACCGTCGCCTACATGGGGTTCATGCTCGACGGCAGCCTGATCTCCGGAGATGCCGAAAGCATCGGCGCGCAGTTCAACAGCTTCATCAGCGGTGGCCTGACACCGGTCCTGCTCGCGGGCCTGTTCATGGCCGCCACCGTCGCGGTCGTGCTCGGCGGAATCGGCAAGGGCATCGAGCGCGCATCCAAGCTGCTGATGCCCATGCTGTTCGTCCTGCTGCTGGTCCTGATCATCCGCTCGATCTCGCTGCCGGGTGCCGGCGAAGGCCTGCGCTTCTTCCTGGTGCCGGACTGGAGCAAGGTGAACGGTTCCACGTTCACGTCGGCGATTGGTCAGGCGTTCTTTTCACTGTCGCTGGGCATGGGCGCGCTGATCACCTACGGCTCCTACCTGCCCAAAACGACGCCAATGCCCGGATCCGCGGCCATCATCGTCGGCCTGGACACCCTGGTCGCCGTTCTCGCGGGCTTCATGATTCTCCCCGCCGTGTTCGCCTATGGTCTGGACCCCGCCGCGGGGCCGGGACTGACGTTCGTCACGCTGCCGGTGGTGTTCTCGCAGATGCCCGCGGGCTCCGTCTTCGGCTTCGTGTTCTTCGCGCTGCTGTTCGTGGCCGCATTGACGTCATCCGTCTCGTTGCTGGAAGTGGTCGTCACCTACCTGGTCGACGAGACCCGCCTGACTCGCCGCAAGGCCGCGCTGGGCGCGGGGCTGATCTGCTTCGCGCTGGGTGTTCCATCCTCGCTGTCCCAGGGCGCGGTCGACATCCAGATCCTCGGCATGGACTTCCTCAGCGCCGCCGCATCGCTGACCGATCTGCTGTTGCCGATCGGCGGGCTGTGCACCGCCCTGTTCGTGGGCTGGAAGCTCGGCCCGAAGGCGCTGTCCCTGGTCACCAATGACGGCACCCAGCGATTCGCCCTGGCGCCGGTCTGGCTGTTCGTGCTGCGCTTCGTCGCACCGATCGGCATTGTCTACGTTCTGATCAGCGGGCTGTTCTGATGCAAGGCTTCTTCGACGTCATCAACGCGATCAACGCCGTGATGCTCAGCGTGCCGGTTCTACTGGCACTGCTGACCGTGGGGCTGATCTTCACGATCTGGACCCGCTTCTGCCAGTTCCGCTCGCTCACTCACGGCGTCGGATTGCTCACCGGCCGCTGGACCGGCAAGGACGGCGCGGGCGCGATCTCTCATTTCCAGGCACTGTCGGCCGCGCTGTCGGCCACGGTGGGCCTGGGCAACATCGCCGGCGTCGCCATCGCGGTCGAACTGGGCGGCCCCGGCGCGGTGTTCTGGATGTGGATGATCGGTCTGGTCGGCATGGCGGTGAAGACCACCGAGGTCACGCTGTCGATGCTCTACCGCGACACCAGCGACCCCACAAACCCGCACGGCGGCACCATGTGGGTGGCCAAGCGCGGCCTGCCGGAACTGTCCGCCCGGTTCAAGACCGCCGGCCCGGTCATCGGTGCATTGTTCACCCTGCCACTGATCCTGTTCGCGCTGACGGGCGGCAACATGTTCCAGGCCTGGAGCGTGTCAGATACCACGAACGCCTACTTCGGCGTGCCTCCCTGGATCTCCGGCGTGGTGCTCGCGGTGATCGTGGCCCTGGTGATCCTGGGCGGCATTCGCCGGATCGGCGTGATCGCCGGGACGCTGGTGCCGCTGATGTGCGCGATCTACATCATCGCCGGGCTGTTCGTGATCTTCGTGAATCGCGAGGCGGTGCCCGAGGTTTTCGCGCTGATCTTCAAGTCCGCCTTCTCCCCGGCGGACGCCACCGGCGCCTTCGTCGGGGCGAGTTTCGGCACCGCATTCATCTTCGGCATGAAACGCGCGCTGTTTTCCTCCGAAGCCGGGCTGGGCAGCGCGCCGATCGCCCACTCCGCGGTCAAGACCGACGAACCGGTAACCGAAGGCGTCGTTGCGGGCCTGGAGCCATTCATCGACACGATCGTCGTCTGCACCATCACTGCGCTGGTCATTCTCAGCAGCGGCATCTGGCAGCGTGACGCCGGCGGGACCTTCCCGGCGCCGCTGGAGCTGGTCGAGACGACAGCCGGATGGCAGCCAACCGAAACAGCCCTGCCCGCGGGCGACTGGCAGGATGGCGCCCAGATCTTCACCCTCGTCACCGTCGATGGTACGCGTACCCGCCTCTACGGCAGTGTCGACGGAGACCGGATCGACTGGCGCGGCATCAATGCGGACAGCGCCCCGGTCCCGGTGGACTCGGGGCTCTACGAGGACTTCACCGGTGCCACGTTGACCGCCAGGGCATTCGACAGCGGCGCGAATGGCCTGGGCAAATGGATGGTCACCATGGCCGTGTGGTTGTTCGCGATCTCGACGATCATCACGTGGAGTTACTATGGCGAACAGGGCGTGATCTATCTGCTGGGATCACGCTGGGTGGTGCCCTATCGGGCGGTCTGGTGTGTGCTGATCGTCGTGACCTGTCTGGGCTTCATCCGCACATCCGCGGAACTGGATTCGATCAGCACCGTCGCGCTCGGATTCATGCTGGTGATCAACCTGCCCATCATGCTGTTGCTGGGCAGCCGCATGGTCAGCCGCTACCGCGACTATTTCGCACGGATTCGTAGTGGAGAAATCCGCCCCAACAATGGATGAATCGCAAGCGCCGCACGCGCGCCAACCGAAACTGGGCGTGCTGCTCGTCAACCTCGGCAGCCCGGATGAACCGACGCCAAAGGCAATCCGACGCTATCTGCGCGAGTTCCTGTCCGATACGCGAGTGATCGAATTGCCACGCCTGCTGTGGCTGACGATCCTCCATCTGTTCGTACTGCCGTTTCGCCCCAAGCGAATTGCCTCTGGATACCGCGCGATCTGGACCGAACGCGGCAGCCCGCTGGCGGTGCATACCGCCGACCTTGCGACCGGCCTGCAACACCAGCTGGGCAGCCAGCTACCCGGACCGGTTGAGGTCGAATGGGCAATGCGCTACGGACAACCCGCCGTCGCGACGAAGTTGCGGAAGCTGAAGGCCGCGGGTGCGGAACGTCTGCTGGTCATTCCGCTTTATCCGCAATATTCGGCGACGACCACGGCTGCCGTATTCGATGCGG
>NZ_CAXFCL010000221.1:0-5397 GCF_964000955.1 uncultured Abyssibacter sp. | reverse complement strand
GTACCGGGTCAAGAGCCCCTCGATCCAGGTCGGGCCACTGGAGATGCGGCCCGCGGAGCGCCGCGTCCTCATGGCGGGCGAGGAGATCGAACTGACCGTCCGCGAGTACGCCCTGCTCGAGCTCTTCGCTCACCGGGCGGGTGAGCTCGTCACGCGCGAGGAGGTTCACAACAGCCTCTACCGGGAGCGCGGCGCGGCCACGTCCAACGTGGTCGACGTCTACGTCGGCTATCTGCGCCGCAAGCTCGAGGCGCGTGAAAAAACGATCCGGGTGCTCAAGCGTCGCGTGAAGGAGCGCGATGATTCCCTGGCGACGCCGATGACGACGCTGGAGCAGAACATCGCCCTCGGCAAGATCGTGGCGATGAAGACGCAGCAGCTCATTGAAGAGCGGCGCGAGCTGCAGGAGGCGCTGGCTGAGCTGGGACGCGCCCAGGCCATGCTGCTCCAGGCTCAGAAAAAGGAATCCATCGGTCAGCTCGCCGCCGGTGTTGCCCACGAGATCAACACGCCCACTCAGTACGTACGGGACAACGTCGAGTTCGTCAGCAAGGCCCAGAGCATGATCGCCTCATTGTTCGACGCCGCCTGCGCCCTGGCGGATACGGCCGAGGCGCATGACGCGACCCGGGAGGCCGCGGTGGCGTTTCGTCGCCAGCTCAAGCGGTCCAAGTTCAGTTTTCTGAAGGTGCAGGTGCCGGCCGCACTGGATCAGTCGCTGGACGGGTTGCGCCGCATCTCCCGCATTGTCGGGGCGATGAAGGAGTTCTCCCATCCGTCCGCTGGCGAGAAGGAGCAGGTTGACCTGCATGCGCTGGCGGAAACCACGGTCACCGTGGCGCGCAACGAATGGAAATACGTCGCCAGCCTGACCATCCGCTGTGAAGGCGAGGTGCCACCTGTTTGCTGCCTGCGCGACGAGATCGCCCAGATGCTTCTGAACCTGGTCGTGAACGCCGCCCACGCCATCGAGGACACGCTGGAACCGGGCGTCAAGGAGTTGGGACGCATTGAGGTCGTGCTCGCTCCGTACGGGGACACGCATGTCGAGATCCGCGTGATCGATGATGGCGGCGGCATCCCGGATTCGGTGCGCGAGAAGGTGTTCGACCCGTTTTTCACCACCAAGGCTGTGGGCGAGGGCACCGGACAAGGGCTGGCGATTGTTTACTCCACCGTCGTCGACAAGCATGGCGGCGTGGTGTTCTTCGAAACCGAAGTCGGGGGCGGCACCGAGTTCGTTGTTCGTCTGCCCATCGACGGGAGCAGCGAAACATGACGCCGATGCGACTGATGTTTGTCGACGACGATGAGCGCGTTCTGGGTGGCATCGAACGGACGCTGTTCATGTGCGATCGCGATTGGGAGGCGGAGTTCGCCACCAGTGGCGCCGAGGCATTGTTGATGCTGGAAGATGATCCCGTCGACGTGGTGATCAGCGACATGCGCATGCCGATGATGGACGGCGCGCAGTTCCTGCGAACCGTGCGTGACCGCTGGCCGGAGACCGTCCGCATCATGCTGACGGGGCAGACGGAGCAGGAGGCAGCCCTGCGTGCGCTGGATGTCGCCCAGCAATTCCTGTCCAAGCCTTGTGAGAGCACGGTGCTGGTCGAAACCATTGATCGCGCAACCTCGCTGCAATCGCTGTTGCGTGACGATTCGATTCAGGTCGCGCTGGACAAGGCGGGGCAGCTGCCTCCCATCCCGACCATGTATGCCCGCCTGGCCCACCTGCTGGAAAATTCGCAGGCCAGAGCCTCGGAAGTCGCCGAGGTTGTTGGCGCCGATCCCGCGCTGGCCGCAAAGGTGCTGCAGCTCGCGAACTCCGTATCGCTCTACGCGGGTGCGGAGGCCGGTGACATTGCCGAAGCGGCCAAGCGGATCGGTTTCCGCATGCTGGCTGTTCTGGTTCTGGCCACGGAAGTTCATGCCCGATTCTCCGGCCCCGCGGCCGAGTTGCTGCGGCAGCGGTCGGTGCTGGCATCCAGAATCGCCGGACAGATCTGCAGTGTGTACGCCGTGCGGGAAACGGTGAT
This sequence comes from uncultured Abyssibacter sp., assembly GCF_964000955.1. Classification (NCBI taxonomy): domain Bacteria; kingdom Pseudomonadati; phylum Pseudomonadota; class Gammaproteobacteria; order Chromatiales; family Oceanococcaceae; genus Abyssibacter; species uncultured Abyssibacter sp. Next base: position 3,358 of record NZ_CAXFCL010000221.1, on the reverse strand, counting down.
GACCGCCGCCTTGCTGGCGGATGTGGGCGTGCTGCTTGATGGAGTCGAGCGATCCCCATTGGGCGTCGACGCCCAGAGCGCTCCGACACATGCGGAGATCGGTGCGTATCTGCTCGGCGCCTGGGGGTTGCATGGGTCGATCGTCGAGGCGGTGGCCCAGCACCGCACACCGGATCGGCTGGAATCCGAGCGTTTCGATGCCGTGGGCGTGGTGCATGTCGCTGTCGCCCTGGCGTATGGCGAGCCCGTGAATGACTTGTTTCTGCAACTGGCGGGTGTCAACGCGCATCTGCCCGCGTGGCGCGCGGTGGCTGATGCGCTCATCCAGAGACAGGCGGCGGCATGAACCCGGCCGTCAGTGCAGGGATGGCTCCGGATGCCGGCGACAAGGAACTGCCACGCATCCTGTGTGTCGACGACGAACCGAATTTGCTGGCGGGACTGGAGCGGACCCTCTTCGAGGGGTTTGATGTCACCACAGCCACCAGCGGTGCACTGGGTCTGGAGTTCGTCGAATCCGAGCCGCCGTTCGCGGTCATCATGTCCGACATGCGCATGCCGGGAATGGACGGCGCAGAATTTCTCGCCCGGGTCCGCGAGCGCAGCCCGAACAGCACTCGCATTCTGCTGACCGGACAGGCCGACACGAAATCAGCCATCGCGGCCATCAACCATGGCGCGATTTTTCGGTACCTCTGCAAGCCGTGTCCCTCGGATGTGCTGATTCCGACCTTGAACGAGGCCGTTGAACGCCACCGCTCGGCGGTGCTTGAACGCGACATGATGGAAACCACGCTTTCCGGCGTTGTGGATTCCATGACCCAGGTGCTGGGCCTGATCGCGCCCTGGGCGTCGATGCGGTCGGCGACGATCCAGGCCTGTGTCAAGCAGGCGGCGGGCACACTGGGCTGGCCGAACGCCTGGATTGGCAACATGGCGGCGGCATTGAGTCATATCGGTTGTGTCAGCGTGCCGTCGGACATTGTCCAACGTGAAATGGCCGGTCTACCGCTTAACGCCGAGGAACGCGAGATACTGGATTCCCATCCGGAGATCGCGTTCAAGCTGTTGCAGGCGATTCCGCGGCTGGATCCGGTCGCCCAGGTGGTGCGGTACCAGAACCAGCCCGCGCCGGTCGATGCGGACCCTGACGTGGTGCTGGGCGCCGAACTGCTGCGCGCGGCGAGCGTTCTGGCGCGTGAGTTGGCGAGTCAGCAGCCGATGGCGCGAGCCCTGGAGGCCGTGGCCGAACTCGATCCGCCGGTGCGCCAGGCTGTCAGGCAGGCGCTGCGGACGGTCAAGCTGCATAGTTGCAACTCCACGCGCAGAGCGCGGGTGAATGATCTGGTCCCGGGTTGGGTGGTGGCCGAAGACATCAAGACACGCCAGGGCGGTCTGGTGCTCGGCGCAGGGCGGGAGCTGACGGTGACGGCCATCATGGCCCTGCGCAATCTGCTGGCCTCTGACGCGATTGAAGAGCCACTGCTCGTCGCCTGCCCGGAAACCGATCAGAGCTTCCCTGGAGCCTAGTTCGCGCGGACTGACCGGGCGGCATTAAACTGATACGTGTCTCCCATCGCTCTTGCACCCGTGACCGAGTCCCGTTCTGAACAGCCCCGTCCCCAGCCGCCCGAAAAGCCCCTGGATTCCGATTGCTGCGAGACGGGTTGTGATCCCTGCGTCTGGGACATGTATTCGGACCAGGTGCGCGCCTACGAGCGGGCACTGAAGGCCTGGCAGGAGCGCAATCCGGAGCCCAGCGAGATCGACTAGCCGGACGGGACCTGGATGCCCGGCATCGCGGCGACGACCAGCCCGCCGACCAGCCAGACGATCGCCAAGACGGCGCCGGTCTTGAGCACCCGCTCCCCGCCCGAGCTGCCGCCATGGTCATGGTGGTGACCATGCGAACCGTCGCGTCCTGACCACCACAGCCAGCCGAGCACGGCACTGACGCCCAGGAAGATCAGGTTCAGCACGAAGCCGTAGTTCAGCTTGAACAGGTCACGCTGCTGCTGGCCGCCGCCACCGCCCTGGCTGTCCGGCAACAGATCGAAGGCGGCCAGTCCGTAGTGCATGGCCAGCGACACCGCGACCAGCCCCGACAGCAGCATGACGAGGATGTAGATCGCCATCTTCCAGCCGTAGTACTGCGCATTGATCCGCAGCACGGGCAACACGACGAGATCGGAAAAGATGAACGCCATGACACCGGCGAAGCTCACGCCGTGGTCGAAGAGCAGGGCGGCCAGCGGAATGTTGCCCATCGAGCCGATGAAGGTCGCGAAGGCGGCGATCGGCCCGATCAGCGTCTGCGCCAGCACCGCGCCAAAGCCCGGTTGGCTGCCATCGCCGCCGGAGCCCACGAACAGCGTCTCGAAAAATGCCTCGGGCACGAAGGCGGCGATGATGCCGGCGATGGTGAAACCCACCAGCACGTCCTTCCACACCATCTGCCACTCCATCACGTAGGAGCGGGCGATGGCGGTCCAGCCGTCGCGTGAGCGCAGTTTGTCCCGGGCCGATTCGGTGTCGCCATGGTCGTGCTCGTCGTCCTCGCCCAGCCGCTCCCGGGCCTGCTTGAGCAGGCGCTTCGGGCGGGTAATGCGGATGAACAGCCAGGCGAAGCCAATCAGCAGCAAACCGCCGACGTATTCGCCAACGACGAAATGCCAGCTCAGGAACAGGGCGATGACGATGCCCAGCTCGATGACCAGGTTGGTCGATGCGAGCAGAAAGGCCATCGCGGGCGCCAGCCCGGCGCCTTTCTGGAACAGCGCGCGGGTGGTCGACAGCGCGGCGAAACTGCAGGAGCTGGAGATGAATCCGAAGAAGGTCCCGAGAGCCATGCTGCGCGGGCCGGCTGTGCCCATGAGCCGCTGCATGCGGGCCTGGGTGACCAGTACCTGGATCAGGCTGCTGATCAGATAGCCGAGGGCGAAGGCCCACAACGCCATCCAGAAAAAACCGGTGCTGGTGAGCGCGGCCTGCGCCCAGTGTTCGAGAAAACCATCCATGTCGACTCCGGTGACTGCGGTGATGCATCCATGCATCGGGTAGTGCGCCCGTAATAGCCGACAGGACTGATCCGTCAGTGTTCCCCGCGGATCAGCTCATTCGCCCGCGAGCGACTCGATCCACACTGGCGCAGCGAAGGCGATGGACTCGCCCTCCGCGTTGTCGACGCGGAGGTAGTACCAGCGACGCGCATCGGTTGCCGTCACCGTGGTGGACAGCTCATGCGTGGCGGATTCGGCGACGATTTCGCCACCGCTGGTAATGAGTTGCAGCCGGCCCACGAACGGTCCGCCATCGCGATGTTCCACGTGGACGGTGATGGGCACGTCGGTCCCAGGTT
>NZ_CAXFCL010000220.1:0-5244 GCF_964000955.1 uncultured Abyssibacter sp. | reverse complement strand
TGCACTGGAGCGCACGCGCGCTGATCGCCATCGTCATCTCCGGCGTCGTGGCGGAACTGATCTGGTGGGTGATCGAAAAGCCCTGCGCCGGGCTGCGACGCAGGCTCAGACACTGAGGCCCGGGCGGCCGTCCTATCCGGCGATGCTCCGGTCACCGGCACGCCCGGTGACGCGCCGCCACAACCGCTGGCCGACTTCCCGGAGCCGTTGCATCTGCCAAGCCTGAAGGTCGCGTCGGAACTCCAGGTCGTCGTAACGCGGATCGCGCTTCAACGCGGCGTAGAAGTACGCGCCGATGATGATCAATCCTCCGATCACGTACGGCTTCTCGCCCATCCGGAACATGCCGGACGCCACCGCGTAAGCCGGGTGATACCCCATGAACCAGATGCCCCGCCCCAGCCGGACCCGCCCCTTGTAGACGTTCTTGTCGGACGAACCCATCATCCGGTGGTGATACAGACGGGCACGGTCGTCGCGGATGGATCGAGTGGACCACCCCTTCATCCGGCACTTGTGGATGTCGATGCCATCCCAGAGGATCGTCTGCGTGAAGCCGCCGATCTCCTCGAACGCGCTGCGACGATAAAACTTGAACTGGCCCGCCACGACCTCGTCGATGATGTATTCTTCGACCAGTCCGTCGTCCTCAGGGCGATACACCTTGCCGGATACGGCGGCGAGCCGGGGGTCGGCCGCGAAGGCCTCCAGCATCGTTTCCAGATAGCGCTCGTCGAATGACATGTCGCCGTCCAGCTTGCAGATGTACGCGTAATCCGACTGCAACTGCGCGCGGCCGAAGTTGAACGCCTCGATCACGCCCGAACCGAGCACGCGCTTGCCGCGATCGTCCCGCGTGATCAGACGAATGAACGGATAGTCCTTCTGGTAGCTCCGCACGATGTCCGGGGTGTCGTCGCTGGATCCATCGTCGACGATGATCCACTCCGCCGGCCAGACGGTCTGGGCGACCATCGCATCCAGCGTCAGGCGGATGTATTTGGACTCGTCCCGCACCGGCGAGACGATCGCCACCGGCACGGTCGGATGCGGTTCAGACACCGGCTTCCTCCACGAATACGGACCCGAGGATGCTGACGTCGTGCACGCGCAACTCGTCGACCAGACCCTTGGCGTCGTTCAGCGAATCGGAGTCCTTGCAGACGACAACCACGGCGTGGCCGGCCATCGACGCCACCGCCTGCGCGTCGGCAACGTCCTCGACCTGGGTCGCGTCCAGAATCACGGTGCCGTGCTGGCCGGCGCTGCCACGCAGCCAGTCGCGAAAACGCGGATGCATCAGACGCTCGTCGGCCCCGCCCTTGGCGTCGCCGCCGACAACCAGCGTCAGCCCGGGCACCTCGCCGAACTGGAAACCCAGCAGGCCGGAGTCACCGGCCAGCCAGTTCGCCAGCCCGGTATCGCCCGGCACGCCGAACAGGCCGGCGGCTCCGCCGCGGCGCAGGCCGACATCGACCAGACAGGTGGAACGACCGGAGCGGCACAGCAGCACGGCAAGATTCGCCGGCACCGCGTTGCGGGACACGGACTGCCCCACTGCGACGAATGCGATGACGGCCCGATCGGGGATGCGGTCCAGCCGGGGCGCCAGACGCGCCATCAGGCTGCGGTAGCCCCGGGCCTGGGGCGAATCGGGCATCGCGACCGTGACCAGCGCACGGGCCGGATGCAGGTCGACGCTGCGAATCATCGACACCTGGCCGAGCGGCACCGGTGGCATCTCCACCTTCGGCGCGCCCTCGTGTTGCCGTGGCGCTTCTGTTGCCAGCGGATGAGGCGTCGGCGTCGGCTTGACCTCGGGTTCTTCCATGACCCAGTCACGCTTCGGCGGCCTGGGTGGCGGCGGCGGCGAGCTTTCCGGCTCAGTTGCCTTTCTTGACCATCTAGGCTTGCTGATCTTCTCCGACCGTTTCGGCCTCGCCTCGGGCTCCGGCTGCGCGGCTGCCGCCTTTGTCTGTTTCGGTGCGGATTTTTTCTTGCTCCGGGTGCCGACCGCGCGCGGAGCCTCGTCCGGAGCAGGCGTCGGAGCCTGTGGCGGCGGTTCCTCGGCCTTGGGTTGGACGGTCGCCCGCTGCCGCTGCGCCTGCTGGCGCCGCAGCGATTCGCGCAGCCGCGATGAATCCTGCTCGCTGGCCTCGACATCAATGACCCGGGCAGCCCCGAGCCGGGTGCTGAGAACCCCGCGCCTGAGCCTGGGCTTGTCGGAATCAGACATGACGCACCCGGCCTCGCTCGAAACCGTCCGGCCGCATAACCACTGTCCCGGCCGTCGCTAACGCGCCGGACGCTGCTCGCAGAGGATTCAGAACAGGCGCTCCTTCACGACAATCACGTCATCGGGCTGGACCATGTCTTCCAGTTCCGCCGACTGCGTGATCGTGCGACCGTCAGCCAGCGTCCGGCGAATGGTCACCTTGGAGTCGCTGCCACGATCGGTCAGACCACCGCCCAGCGAAATGGCCTGCATCACCGTGATCGGCGTGGTCAACGGATAGGCATCCGGCCGCCGGACTTCGCCGTAGACGTAGAACTTCGGTGCCTCGGGCACATAGATCGTGTCCCCGGCGACCAGATCGATACCGCTCGCGCTACCAGCTGTCAGCAACTGATCGAGATTGATCGCATAACGCTGCTGGCCGCTTGCGGCCCGGCGCACCAGCGTGACGGTCCGGGACCCGTCGGCGGTGATGCCGCCGGCCAGCGCCAGCGCGTCCAGCACCGAGGTCGACGATTCCAGCGGAAAACGACCCGGCGAGGCCACCGCGCCCAGCACGGAAATCTGCCGGCTGCGCAAGGCCTCGATGGTGACGTTGACCTGCGGATCCTTCAGGAATTCGCCGCGTTCGTAGGCCATGGCGATCCGGTCACCGGCCTGCTGCGGGGACAAGCCTGCAAGCTGGATGCGGTTGACCAGCGGCAGCGTGACGCTGCCGTCGTCACCAACCACCGTCTCGGTGGTCAGATCCGGCTGGCCGAACACGGTGACACGAATGCTGTCCCCGGCGCCCAGCCCGGCGCGCTGTCCGGACCCCAGCGGCGTGGCCGGCAAGCCGGTTTCCATTGGTGCATCCGCGATGGGCGAAGGTGTGAACACCGGCGCCGGCGGCAGCCGGGGACTCGGCTGCGCAATCACAGGCGGTTCGTACGGATCGGGCGCGCGATAGGCCGGCGATTCGTATCCGGGCTGCGGAACCGTGGTTGTCGCGGGCACATCTGCGGCCCAGGTCTCGGCCGCGTCCGGCAACGACGAACTCTTCGGCCGACTCAGCGTGCGTCGCTGCGGCGTGCCTACGGGCTGGCGCGTCACGGGACCGGTTTCGATCGGCGCGGTGTCGTCGGTCGGAAGACTGGTGGTCGCGCTGCGTCGCACGCGCGGCCCACCCTGCACCTGGGACGGCGGAACGGTCAGCGTCGGCGCTGACCAGCCCTGCCCGGCCGGCGCACGATACCCGGTCTCCGGCGCACGACCGGTCGGCCAGCGAGCGCTGGGATCCACCTCGGGCGGGGGCACGCCCTGCCAGGAATCGGCGGCAGGCCGGCTTGGCTGCGCAGCGGGCCGGGTCGGCACGGATTCGCGAACCGGCGGTACCGATGCCGGCGTGTCGGGAATGATGATGGTGGTCGGCGGGTACAGCGCGCGGCGATCGCCGGGTGGTTCCCAGGTCGTCGTCGTATCGGACCACTGCGACGAGGGCTCCCATTCCTTCATGTCCGACTGGGCGGACGCGACCGTCGCGAAGGCGATGATCAGGGCGGTCAGCAGCCCGCGGGGCAGGAATCCCGGTGAAACGGTTTCTCCGCTTGTGTTCGACAGAATCGTCATCCCAAGTGTATTGCCCCGACCGCACGCTCATCGTCCGGCCTGTCGGAATCCGCCAGCAAGACCGCTGCCAGTTCCATCTGATCCGGAGATTCTAACCCCTAAACCCGCCGCTATGGGGATTTGACCCTAATAAACAAGGGCTTGAACCCGATTTGTCAACCCCCAAATCGCAGACATCCCCGGCGTTGGCCGGCGGTGAGTCAAGCAACATTACCACTGGAGGTCCAACGTGAATCTCAAGCACTACGAACCCATCAGCGTCTTCAACGCATTGTCTCAGGAACTCGATCGGTGGATGGACAACAACCCGGGTCAGGCCACGCGTGCCTGGACGCCGGCGGCCGACATCGAGGAAACCGACGGCCACTACTTCGTCCGTCTCGATGTGCCGGGCGTTGACCCGCAGAAAATCGAGGTGCGCGTCGAGAAGAGCGTGCTGACGGTCGAGGGCGAACGCGAGGCGCCGGCCAGCGAAGCGGGCCGCTTCACCCGCGTCGAGCGCATCCAGGGCAAGTTCGTCCGTCAGTTCCGGCTTCCGGATGTGGCGAACGACGAGGCCATCGAGGCCGACTACGCGCAGGGCGTGCTGACGGTCCGCATCGCCAAGAAGCAAAGCAGCCAGCCGCGGCAGATCGAAGTCCGGGTGAGCTGAACCCTTCGTTCGCGGCGGCGCTTGGCTTAGGCGCCGCCGCGGGCACACCGATTCAACGCATGACGAGGCATTCCAGGTGAGAACCGACAAACTGACCACCCAATTTCAGCAGGCACTGGCCGACGCCCAATCGCTGGCGGTCGGACGAGACCATCCTCAGATCGATCCGGCGCACGTGCTGATGGCACTGCTGAATCAGGATGGTGGTGCGTCACGTCAGCTGCTGGCCCAGGCCGGCGCCCAGGTCGAGACGGTTCGCAGCCGCCTGGATGCCCTGATCGATGACCTGCCAACCGTGGGCCAGGCCACCGGTGACGTACAGGTGAGCGCCGAACTCGGCCGCCTGCTCAATCTCACCGACCGCCTTGCGCAGCAGCGCAAGGATGAATTCATCAGCTCGGAGCTGTTCCTGCTGGCGCTGGTCGACGACAAGTCGGCCGCCGGCAAGCTGCTACGGGAAGCCGGCTGCACCAAGGACGCGCTGGAACGCGCCATCGACGCCATTCGCGGCGGCGAGCGCGTGGACAATGCCGATGCCGAAGGCCAGCGCCAGGCGCTGGAGAAGTACACCATCGACCTGACCGCCCGCGCCGAGGCCGGCAAGCTGGACCCGGTGATCGGCCGTGACGAGGAAATCCGCCGCGTCATCCAGGTGCTGTCGCGCCGGACCAAGAACAACCCCGCGCTGATCGGGCGCCCCGGTGTCGGCAAGACCGCCATCGCCGAGGGGCTGGCCCAGCGCATCATT
>NZ_CAXFCL010000219.1:0-1818 GCF_964000955.1 uncultured Abyssibacter sp. | reverse complement strand
GGTCCAGGGCCTCCGGCTGCAATTCCAGCAGGCCGGATTCCATCACCTCCAGACCCTCCGCGCTCTCGGCGAAGAAGGTCTGCTGGAACTGGCGCATGTCGATGCTCATGCCGGATCGCCCCGAATCAGTTCAGCACGCGGTTGACCACGGAGATCAACTGGTCGGGATTGAACGGTTTGACCAGCCATCCGGCGGCGCCGGCCTGCTTGCCAGCGGCCTTCTTGTCGGCGCCGGCCTCGGTGGTCAATCGCGTGCTGAATTGATTCAGGGCGGTCCGGCATGAGCATCGACATGCGCCAGTTCCAGCAGACCTTCTTCGCGGAGAGCTCGGAGGGTCTGGAGGTTATGGAATCTGGCCTGTTGAGCTTGCAGCCGGAAGCCCTGGACCCGGAGACGATCAACGCGATCTTTCGGGCGGCGCATTCGATCAAGGGCGGCGCCGGCACCTTCGGTTTCGATTCCATCAGCACCTTCACCCATGTGGTGGAAACGCTGCTGGACGAGCTGCGCGCCGGCACCCGTCAGGCCGATGCGGCGCTGATCGATCTGCTGCTGCAATCGGTTGATGCGCTGCGGGCGATGTTCGAAGACGCGCAGGCCGAACGGCCGATCGACCTCGGTCCGCATCAGGTCACGCAGCGGGCGCTGGAACAGGCGCTACATGCTGAATCCGGTCCGGCCACGTCCGCCGAATCCGATGCCGGACACGAGTCGCCGACCGCTGGCTGGACGATCGACTTCCGCCCGCATCCCGAGCTGTACAGCACCGGCAACGATCCGCTGCACGTGCTGCGTGAACTGGCGTCGATGGGCCAGTTGGAGGCCACGGTCCACACCGATGCGCTCCAGGATCTGACGGTGATTGACCCCACGCAGTGCTATCTGCGCTGGGATCTGGTGCTCCGGGGCGATGTCGACGAGGCCGCCGTTCGCGAGGCCTTCGCGTGGATCGAGGACGAGTGCGACCTGACCATCACCGCGCTGGACGCCGAGACGGGCGAACCCGCCCAGGCATCGGCGCCGGTCGCGCAGAACCAAGCGCCGTCGACGGGTACCGCGCCACAGGTCAGCAAGACCGCGCGGCCGGGGGGCGGTAGCAGCGCGTCCATACGGGTGGCGGTCGACAAGATCGACTCGCTGATCAATCTGGTGGGCGAGTTGGTCATCACCCAGTCCATGCTCCACCAGGCCAGCCTGGACATGGACCCGATGCATCACGAAAAGCTGATCGCCGGTCTGGAACTGCTCGCCCGCAACACCCGCGACATTCAGGAAGCGGTGATGTCGACCCGCATGGTCGCCATCGAAACCGTGTTCAAGCGGTTTCCGCGCGTGCTGCACGATGTCGCCGCACGGCTGGGCAAGCAGGTGGAGCTGCAGACCGAAGGCGAGGGCACCGAGCTGGATCGCGGAGTCACCGAGAAGATCGTGGATCCGCTGACCCACATCATCCGCAACTGCGTGGATCATGGCATCGAATCGCCGGAACGCCGTGCCGCCGCCGGCAAGTCGAAAACCGGGCGGATCACGCTGCGGGCCGCGCATGAGGGCGGCTACATCGTTATCGACGTCATCGATGACGGCGCCGGTCTCAACCGCGAACGCATTCTGGAAAAGGCGAAGTCGTCAGGCCTTGCCGCCAGCGACGACATGCCGGATTCCGAGGTCTGGCAACTGCTGTTCGCCCCCGGTTTCTCCACCGCCGAGGCGGTGACGGACCTGTCCGGCCGCGGCGTCGGCATGGATGTGGTCAAGCGCAACATCGTCGGTCTGGGCGGGCAGGTCACGCTGTCGTCCGAGGCTGGCCAGGGCACACG